>CAILDT010000966.1 GCA_903833025.1 uncultured Bacteroidota bacterium
AAATTCTTTTTATACTTATCGCGTTAGAGCAAAAGGGCGAGGCACTTCTTATTTTGTAGAAAAGTTTGATAAAGCAACCTTAAAACCTGCCTTTACAAAAGAAATAGAAATGGAAGAAGACCGCTATACAAAAGTGGAAGACGTGAAATTTGCCGGTGATAATATTTATATTTTTATTAGACAGTATAATAAAAAGGAAGAAAAAATGAGTTTGAATTACCGCACCGTTTCTTCCGCAGGTGCGGTATCGCCTAAGATGCAGGAGTTACTTTCTGTTAAAACAGACCATTACGAATTTATCGACTTTGATATTTTTACTAGTCCATCAGCAAAAAAGTTTCTTGTAAAAACTTCTTTTAAAGCCAGTAATAAAGATGCTTACAAAACACATTTTACTTTTTTTGATGTAAGCACAATGAAAAAAACTTCGGAAAAAACAGTGCACGAACAATTATTTGCGCCCATAATGCGCGAAAGTGCTTTGCAAGAATTTAGCAATAAAGATGTTGATTTGGTTGGCTTAACGGTGGACGATGAGGATAATATTTATTATGCCTACGTTTATTTTACTGATAACAGCACCATCCGTTTGGTGCATTATCGCTTGGCTGTAGGCATATTGCTCGCAAGTGCGGAATCACCTAAAATAGTGGAAATGAATTTTGAAGATGATTACAAAGTGAGTGATGTGTTGCTACAAAAAAACAGTGCTACCAATGAGCTTTTAGTTGCTGCGTATTATAACGAAATGGTGCAGCGGAAAGGAAAAGATTTGGAATCGGTTGGTTTGTTTTCAGTAAAAATAAATCTTGCCGACAATAAAATTAAATCTAAATCAATAAAACTGTTGGACGAAAAGGTACTGGATGCAATAGAAGCAGGCGGTAAAAACTCCGAATGGTTCGAATATAAAATAGATAATGTGCTACAAGTTGGCACCGATTATTTTTACATAGGTCAGCAATACAAACAAAAAATGGATGTAGATTTTAACCCTGACACACATACCAGCACTGCTTTTTTTACTTACAATTATCGCGATGTGTTAATTACAAAACAAAATAGCAAAGGCGATTTTGAGTGGTTTAAAAATTCGCCGCTTCGGATAGATTTAGAACTTAATTTCGGATTGGTTTACAAACAATATATAGCTGTAGCAACTGATAAAAACATTTTTATCCTCAACGATGAATACGGAAAAAATATGAAACGGATAATGAAAGGAGATTACAGTCCTGATGATTTGACTTCTATTAAAGAGTTTCCGGGTAGCAACTTCGTTAGCACATCATTTGCCACCAGCGACGGAAAAATGGAACACAAACTTATTTTTGAGAACGATGGTTTTACATTTGCACCTTGTTTAACCAACAAATTAACGTTTATGCCATCTTCCAAAAGCGATTTGTTTATTCCTTACAAACCAAAAGAAATTATTATTTATACTGACAATAGAGGAAAAGACAGGTTCAGCAAAATAAAGTTTGATTAGTTATTCCTTCTTCAAAAAGAATCTCGCTCTAATTAAAGAGTGGGATTCTTTTCTACTTGTTTCAAATTGCTTTTTTGTCTTGGTCGTGCGGGGTTAATTATTGATTTATTTTGCTTTGCTTTAGTTACATTTTTATATGCTATTGGTGTTCTATTTCCTTGTACCAAATCACATTTCTTCGCAATACTAACATTCCCCTTCGTTAGCGGTACGGTCGGAACTCCGACCGCACCTGTCGGAACTCCGACCGCACCGCTCCGAACCCCGACCACACCACTAACGACCCTTTTCAATAATATAGAGTGTTTCGGAAGTAATTTCTCGTCAAAAACAAGGTTATTTGGTGTTAAAAGCATCTTAATTAAGTAGTATTTCATCCATTTTGTCGCTTCGCGAAAGGATTGCCAATGTGTGAAGTACTAAGTGTGCCTCCGGCAGTTGGTGTGTTGTACGCTCGTTTTTTCACTTCCTCGCCAATTTTGAAGATTATCACATTTTTGGAAGTTTTTTACTCCTTATATATAGGAGTGTTTTTATCAGGCATTTAATTTTGTATGTTTGTATAATGAAAAAAGTAAACTGTTTTCTATTCCTAATTTCAATCGCCTCTTTATTTTCATCTTGTGGCAAACAAGGGCTGTTTAATAATACCAAAGTTTATGGAAAAGCGACAGATAAAACCACTGGGCATCCAATTTTAGGTTTGCAAATACGATTATACATTGGTGATGGAAGCGGTCAACCAAGTAATTACGACCATCTAAAAGATGCAAACACAAGTTCAGATGGAACTTATGAAATAGACTTTTCAGCAACAAGTGGTCATTCGTATTATCTCCTTATCAGCGACTCTAACGGAAAGTATCACGGAGAGTTTACTGGAATAAAAAAAGGTGATAAAAAAGAAGCCGACTTTAATCTATAGTAAATCTAAAAGTTAACCTATATCTTTGTAAAAAAATAAAACCAATGGAATTACTATTAAAGATAAAAATAAAGCCGCTTTATTAATGGAGTTTTTGAAAAGCTTGAATTATGTAAACAGCATTAAAGAAGTGGATGAAACAAAAATGTTTGATATTCCCGAATGGCATAAACCAATTTTGGATAAACGGTTGAAAAAACATTATTTAAAACCTGACGAGGGTATCAATTGGAAGGAGTTTGAAAAAACAATTGACAAATTATGAGGGTTTAAATCATAATTGTCTTTGACAATTAAAATCATTTTTCATCCTAAACAATCTTAACAAATCTGCGTTCCAATCCTACGCAGCAACTAATAAACCACTGAACCAACTAACTAAACCTAATCGCCTTTACTGGAGTAATACGGGAAATAATAAAACTGGGAATAATAAGCATCAGCAAGCAACAAACTAACGTGCCAACGTTGAGTAATAATATACTCCATATATTTAAATCAATAGGTACTTGGCTCATATAATATTCGGTTTTGTTTAGTTTAAATATTCCGAAATACTTCTGAATAATGGCTAACCCTATGCCTATAATATTGCCCCACAATAAACCTTTCGAAATTAAATAAGCAGCGTTGTACAAAAATATTTTTTGAATACTGCCATTGTTTGCACCTAATGCTTTTAAAATTCCTATCATATTGGTGCGTTCCAAAATCAATATCAGCAAGGCAGAAATCATATTGATGGATGCAATAAGTATGATAACAATAATTACTATCATCGCATTTACATTAAACAAATCGAGCCACGAAAACACTGCCGGACTTAGTTCTTTAATCGTTTGTGTCATTAATCCCTGCCCCAACACATCGTTAATTTGGTCGCTTACTTTATCTAATTTATTAATATCTTTTATAGCAATTTCGAAACCACCAATTTGATTTTGGTCCCAGAAATTTAATTTTTGCAGTTGCCCTATATCAACAATAGCAAGTGTATTATCAATTTCGGAATAACCCGATTCGTAAATTCCAGAAACGTAAAATACTTTTACAGGCAGTTCGGTTTGTTCGGTAACACCATCTGTTTTTTTAGATACCACATATACTTTTACTTTATCGCCCAGTTTAAATTCCAATTTATCAGCCAAGTTTTTAGAAATAACAATGCTGCGCGATAAGCCGGTGTCGCTCACTATAAATGTTTTTCCGGAAACAAGGTTTTCGTTAATAAAATGCCAATCGAAATCGTTACCAATACCCTTTAATAAAACTTCTTCATTCACCGTATTGGTTTTTATCAAGCCCACTTTGGTAGTAAATATTTCAATGTGTTTTATTTCAGGATTCAGTTTTAATTGCTCAATAAAAGGTTGATTTTTGCTTATCGGGTGCGGCTCTTTGCTGTCGTTACTATCGTAATTTGTAATTACAATGTGAGAACCAAAGCCGATAACTTTCTTTTTTATTTCGTTCTGAAACCCAACAACAATAGATACGGTGAGAATCATAATGGCTAAGCCCAAAGCAATGCCCAACACAGAAATACGAATAATAGGGCGCGAAAATTTGTTTGTATTTCCTTGTCCGGAGAGTATTCGTTTGGCGATGAGACGTTCTGTGTTCAAAATTTATTTAGCTTTGACGATTATTTAAAATTAAAGTTCACAAAAATACTATTTTACAATGAAGATGAGGAGTTATAAAATTTGTTTGTTGATACTGGTTGTTCTTTTTGCCAATAAAATAAATGCGCAAGGCATTACCCCTATTGATAATAAAACAAAAACGGTGAACGATTTAAAAGTAGGAGCGTATCGCACATCTGAATATCTTCCTATGCTGAAAGGCAAATCAATTGCTGTGGTAGCAAATCAGGCATCAACAATAAAAAACACGCACCTTGTAGATAGTTTAATTACACTCGGAGTTACTATTAAAAAAGTTTTTTGTCCCGAGCACGGTTTCCGCGGTTTAGTGGATGCAGGCGAAAAAGTGAAAACGGAAACAGACGAAAAAACAGGATTAAAAATTATTGCGGTTGATAGAAAAAACAAAAAACCTAGCCCTGCCGATTTAAAAGATGTGGACATTGTGCTGTTTGATATTCAAGATG
>CAILDT010000967.1 GCA_903833025.1 uncultured Bacteroidota bacterium
ATAAAAACTATATATAAATGCCTTTATTAGAGATATCCCCTTATATAGCTTGGAAAGGAATATCAACCAATAGCATTGCGCCGTCTTATTCAAGGCCCGATTTAACAGTAGCCGGTCCTGCTTTTAAAGCAAACCCTATAAGACAATGGCGAAAACAATTGATCCCGACGACCAATAGTGGTAACCCAAATCGTCGGGCTGGCGTAGGAATGCCCATGGATATACCGGATGGTTCTATTTATTTAGGCAACGTCCCTGAAAATACCAATTGTTTACGCAATGCCACAGATGTCGGGGCTGCTGGTCTAAAGGAGAATATGGAAAAATATGATAATATCAACTGTAATACAACAGCAGGCGATTGTTATTTTGATGTCTCGAATAATCGCATGGTGCGCATCACGGGTCCGCGGCGTATTAAACCTGCAACGACGATTCTCAGTAAAAAATATTACACGGATCACGAAGCTTATATGCGCAGTCGTTGCTTGACGTTTGATCAAAAATTAACGGCGAATCCGATCGCCGGTGTGACCTATTTAGATGCGAATGGTGTGCTCCAGTATCCAAATGACACGAACGTTAATAGAAATACACAGGATTGTCCGGCGACCTGCCCGACTCAAACTTCTTGCCAAACGATTTATAAACCGAATAATATTCAATACGCGAAACAAGGGGCGGTGGATAGCAGTGATCGCTTGACCCGTCTGAAATTAAATACAATCAATAAAAATGCGGCCTCGTATAAGGAAGTCTTTGGCTCGAGTGCTTCGCGCTACTTGGGGATGGCTTCAACACCGTATTTCACGAAATCCAAATATCAGGCGTGCGTGCAAAAGGATTGTGCCAAGATTGTTAATCCGGTACCGTCTGTATACCCATTGGATTTAACGTTTAACCGCATAGGTACTAACGTCAATGGTATCGGATTTGATAATTTTGTAAATTTTGTAGATATAGCCGTTCAAACAGATGATAAAATTGTGGTGGGCGGAGAGTTTCTTCATTATAATAATATTAGTTGTAATTATATTACTCGGCTGAATGCAGACGGTTCATTAGACACTGATTTTGTTAATAATAACGGTAGCGGATTTGATTCATCCGTATATAGTGTCCAAATACAGAAATTAGGATTAGGCGAAGAAAAATTTATTGTTATTGGTCAATTTACCATTTTTAATGGTAATCCTATTGGTTATATTGCCCGAATAAATCATGACGGTACATTTGATAATACGTTTAATACGGGTTCGGGTTTTAATAATAAAACCTTTGGCTTAGCAGTACAACCATGGGATGGTAAAATTGTTGTTGCAGGAGATTTTACCGATTTTAATGGGAATACAGTTGGACATATTGCCCGCTTGAATAGTGATGGTACATTTGACGCCTCGTTTAATGAAGGAGGCGCGGGTTTCGCAGCGATAGATGCTATTAGTTTTTCTATTGCTATCACTTTGCAACCCATTACGCATAAAATTATTATTGTAGGTTTATTCAGTGACTATAGTACAAATACATGTAATTCGATCTTACAATTAGACCCCAGTGGCAATTTTGATGACGACTTTTATATTAATAATGGTACCGGTTTTGATACATCGCCATATTATCCACAAGTTTTGGCAATACAACACGTAGATAGTGATTATAAAATTCTGGTCGGTGGATTTAATTTAAGTAGTTTTGATGGACATACGTGTAATGGTATTCTGCGGTTAAATAGTGACGGAACATTAGATACGACTTTTACAAACAATATTGTGAATGTTTTTATCCCTTTTGACAATATAAATTTTGCTATAGCTCTTCAACCTGATGGAAAAATTCTAATATCTGGATACGTAGGATCAGGCACTTTATATATTGCGCGCTTAAATTCAGACGGCACTATTGATACAATATTTATACCTATTACTATTTTTGATGGATCTATATTTAGTATGGCTTTACAATCAACTGGCAAAATTATTGTCGGAGGGTTTTTTCAAAACTATGGTGCAGTGCCAGTCGGCAATATTGCACGGTTATATAATGCTTAATACATTGTATATTTTTATGTGTCATGACTATTTTACACCTTTTCACATTTAAAACGCCGATTTTTATAAAAAATTGAAATACTTTTTGTAAAATATTCATTACACAAACCCACCAAACCGATTTAAAAATGACAAAACCAATTATTACCGATGTTGAAATGGTAAAGAATTTAGTTGAGATGACTTACGACGCAAACCTTGTATATGAAGACGAATTTGAATGCGAGTTTGAACGGTTTAAACATCTCTTTCATAGAGATAGCTGGATATATTTTAACGACGCTGAACGTGCTCTCATTCGGGAGCAACTATATAACGTATTTTGGTCTATTAAGCTCGTAA
>CAILDT010000968.1 GCA_903833025.1 uncultured Bacteroidota bacterium
AGCGGTGGTACTGTCACTAGCGTTACTGGTACAAGTCCAGTAGTTTCTAGTGGTGGAGCAACTCCTGCTATATCCATGCCAGCCGCTACGACTTCTGTAAATGGTTATTTGACTTCTACAGACTGGACTACATTTAATAACAAAGGTAGTGGCTCAGTAACTAGCGTTGCAGCAACAGTACCTTCTGTTTTTTCTATTGCTGGTAGCCCAATTACTACAAGTGGCACTTTAGCCATTACTTATTCGGGGACTGCTTTGCCCGTGCTTAATGGTGGTACGGGAGTAACAACCTCTACAGGCACTACAAATGTAGTATTAAGTGGCAGCCCTACTATTGTTACCCCAGTAATAGCACAAATTAACGATGCCAATGGAAACGCTGAATTAAAATTTTCAACTATTGCAAGCGCAGTTAATCAAGTAACTATAGAAAACGCTGCAACTGGCAATCCTGTTCATATATATGCAACAGGTACAGATACAAGTATTGGCATTCATTTAGCCCCCAAAGGTACTAGTGGTTATGTCAATGTTCAGGGCGGTATAGACAGCACTAAACGGTTTATGTTTAACCCTGATGGCGGTACTACTAATACTAGAACTATGCTTTCAACAAGTCAAACCGTAGATAGGACTTTGACACTACCTGATGCTACAGATACCTTGGTTGGCAAAGCAACAACAGATACCTTTACCAATAAGTCTATTTCAGGGTCTACAAATACTTTAAGCAATATCGGCAACGCAAGCCTTACTAATTCAGCCATTACTATTAATGGTACAAGCACAAGTCTTGGTGGCTCAATTTCAGTAGGAACTGTAACAAGCGTAACTGGTACTGCTCCTGTTGTTTCTAGCGGTGGTAATACCCCAGCAATTAGTATGGCTGCCGCCAATACAACAACAAATGGCTATTTAACCAGTACGGATTGGAACACTTTTAACGGCAAAGGTAGCGGAACGGTCACAAGCGTTGCTGCACTGACTTTAGGAACAACTGGTACTGACCTGTCATCTACTGTAGCCACAGGCACTACAACCCCTGTAATCACGCTACAAGTGCCAACTGCTTCAGCTACTAATCGTGGTGCTTTAAGTGCAGCCGATTGGACTACATTTAACAGTAAAGGTTCAGGTTCTGTTACTTCAGCTTCAGTAGTGTCAGCTAACGGTTTTGCTGGAACTGTAGCTACAGCTACAACAACCCCAGCAATTACAATTTCTACCAGTATTACTGGAGTTGTAAAAGGTAATGGAACGGCAATTTCTGCCGCTACTGCTGGAACAGATTATTCTGCTGGAACTTCAGGATTAACCACAGGTATTTTAAAAAGCACAACAACAACTGGTGCTTTAACTATTGCGGTTGCGGCTGATTTCCCCACTCTTAATCAAAATACAACTGGTTCTGCTGGTTCTGTAACAAATGCTTTAACTGCTGGAACAGGCTTAACTGCAACAGCTACTTATAATGGTTCTGCGGCTATTACATTTAATGCAACTGGCACAACTATTAATTCCCAAACTGCTGGATATACATTAGTTGCTGGAGATGCAGGAAAAACAATTTCTATTACTACTGGTGGCGTAACTATACCAAATGCAATATTGGCCGCTGGAAATATTGTTACCATTTATAACAATTCAGGCTCTAGTCAGACTATTACGCAAGGAACAAGTTTAACTTTGCAATGGGCTGGTCAAGCTACTTCAAGCACAGGAAATAGAACTTTAGGACTTTATGGAATTGCTACCATTGTATTTATTAGTTCTAGCAACGCAATAATTATGGGTGCTGGATTAACTTAATATGACTATTCAGCAAGCATTATTGTTTAATCCCAAAAAACCACCTTATACCGTTAGCGTTAGTTATTTATTAATTGCTGGTGGCGGTGCTGGCGGTTATTTAACAGGCGGTGGTGGCGGTGCTGGCGGTTATTTAGCAAGCACTACAACATTTAATTCATCCACGGTTTATACGGTAACGGTTGGTAGTGGTGGTAGCGGAGCAAACCCAGCAACTGCTGGTACAAATTCATCTATTACTGGATTAACTGCTGCTGTTGGCGGCGGTCAAGGTGGTACTAACGGACAAAATGGTTTTACAGGCGGTTCAGGTGGTGGCGGTGGCGCTGGAACAGGACAAACTAATGGCGGTCTTGGAACATCAGGCCAAGGAAATACTGGCGGTCAAAACAATAATTCTGCCGCACCTAATTATGGTACAGGCGGTGGTGGCGGTGCTAATGCCGTTGGAAATGATGGTGATTCAGTTACTGGTGGCGATGGTGGAGCAGGTAAAGCATCTTCTATAACTGGTTCAAGCGTTACTTATGCTGGTGGTGGCGGTGGCGGTACTTATGGTGGTGGAACATTAGGTAATGGCGGTGCAGGTGGCGGGGGTACGGCTACAGGAACTAGGTCTACATCAGCAGGAACAGCAAATACTGGCGGTGGTGGTGGTGGTAGCATTGGAAATGGAGCAACAAATGGTAGTGGCGGTTCAGGAGTTGTAATTATTTCTATTCCAACTGCAAGCTATTCAGGAACTACTACTGGTTCTCCAACCGTAACTACATCAGGTAGCAATACAATTCTTAAATACACAACATCAGGAAGCTATACAGCATGAGTCATTTTGCTAAAATAGAAAACGGAACAGTTACTCAAGTTATTGTTGCAGAGCAAGATGTTATTGATTCAGGAATATTTGGTGATGGATGGATTCAGACTTCTTACAATACAAGAGGTGGGGTTCATTATGGTCAAGACGGTCAGCCTGATGGCGGTGTAGCATTAAACAAAAACTATGCTGGCATTGGATACACATGGGATGGCACAGGCTTTGCACCTTCGCAACCCTATCCAAGCTGGACACTAAATCAAGATACTTATTTGTGGGAATCACCTACATTAATGCCTACTGATGGTCAATCTTATAAATGGGATGAATTAATTCTTTCTTGGATAAAGGCCGACTTCTAATGGCTATAGCTTTTCAAGCCAATGCGTTTCAAAATAATGCCTTTCAGGTATATGTAGCACCGACCCCTACAGGGCAAACTGGTGGTGATGGCTGGACAAGAGAAGAATGGTTACGAGCACAAAGACTTACCAAGAAAATTGAGGCTCGCCAACGCCTTTTAGAAAAGGCTATTAAAGATGACAACTTTGCCCGTAAGCAAGGTATTCGTGATCTAGTATCGCCTGTTGCAAAAGTTAAGCAAACTAAAGTACAATCAAAACAAGAGGTTAAAGCTGATATACCGTTAGCTGCAACAGAAGATTTACAACGGTCTATAAGCTACCTTGAAAGACAAAAGGA
>CAILDT010000969.1 GCA_903833025.1 uncultured Bacteroidota bacterium
AGTTCTGACAAGTCAAAACAAAAAACTACTGCAACTAATTCTTCAACCAAAAGTTACAAGAAAAAAGGAGAAACAAAAGTTGAATTTATCCCACCACAAAAAAAACACTTGAGAGATGATGCCGGTGAATATGTGGATTACGAAGAAGTAAAATAATTAATCCTTCGTCATTTTGCGCATCAGTTTATAAAACACTTTCGGAAAAAACTGTTTTACATACACCGAAAATATTTCGTAGTTACCTACAAATTTATGATTACGATTATTTTTTATAGCACTTAAAATACCCTTTGCACAGTCATTAGCCGACATACCTTTTTCCTGCGCATCACTTTTTATGCCATAAACACTTCCATCTTCTTTTAAAAGTTTTGTACTTACATCCGTATTTATAAAACCAGGACTAACAATCAACACCGAAATATTATCTTTGAATAACTCCTGACGTAATGATTCGAAATAACCGTAAAGTGCGTGTTTGGAAGCAGAGTAAGTGGAGTAGAGGGGCATTCCGTATTTTCCCATTATACTAGTAACAATTACAAGTTTGCCACTTTTTTGTTTTTGCATTTGTTTTGCAACAGCTTTTGTAAGATTTATCGTTCCGAAAAAATTTACCTCCATCACTTTCCTGTCTATCTCAGTTGGTGTGTTTACAGCCAACGTACGATGTCCCATTCCACTATTATTTATCAAAATATCTATTCGTCCGAAACGACTAACCACTTCCTGCACTTTACTTTCCACATTATCTGTCTGCCCTAAATCTAAGTGAAGAATAAAAACATTTTCAGGTTCTGCAATACAATTTTTGCGAACCCTGTTTAATTCATCTTCTCTTCTTGCCGAAATAATAACCTTCGCTCCTTCCTTCGCACATTGATATGCTAATGCCTCACCAATACCTGATGATGCACCCGTAATCCATATTATTTTGTTTTTTAGTTCCAATGATTACTTTTTATTCTTATCCTGAAAATCCAAACTCTTCACACCAATCATTTTTAAAAACTTCTTAATGTTTATTTTTAACGTCTCTTTAACCTCTGTAATAGCAGTCTTCGTCATCCCTTCATCCGGGCGAGATTTAAAACGAGAATCTCTATACACAAAATCTTTTCCTGCTGGAGTATAATAATAGCAGTAAAATGATTTCCTGCTTTCACCTTCCGGAATATTAATTTTTGCATAGCCGTGATACGACGTTTCATCTGTAACCATAATCGCTGCCTGGTTAAAATAAGGCATCACTTTCGAAATACAATTTTTCACATCCTTATCCCAAAACTCCAAAGCACCGCCATATTCATCCTTCCAATGCTTATTCAAATAGATTAGCACATTAATACGGCGATGAAGTTTTGCTGCTGGATTCATATTAATATCCACGTGCACATCCACAAAACTACCCGGACCGCCCTGATGAACACCAGAACCAAGCGAATCATAGGTAGAACTCAACCCCTCAATACCCGTAACATCACTTATCCATTTATACATTTCGGGTGAGTTAAGGAAATCGCGAAGTTGATTAAACTGCGGATGGTATCTATCCAAATGATATTCCTCCGATTTATTTTCGTTAATGCTTTTACGTTTCACATTCAACGTATCTAATTTAGGGAAGTTCTCATAAAGCGTATCAGCCACATCATTCAGCAAAAAATTTGGCAGCGCAATATGCTTACAAGGTTGCGCATTTGTAAAACCATCACGTATCTCTTTCTTTTTCTCTTCGCTCAAATAAGCGGGATTAATTAAATTTTTCATTTGTTTTTCATTATTTATGGGCGCAAAAGTAACAATTAATTTATTGACGAATGGATGATAAAAATCAGGACCAATTCATTGTATAAAAATTTCATTTTTAATTATTAATCGCACTATCATAAATCATATCTTTGCAACCTTATGTCGGCAATGAAGCAAAAAATAATAATTGTTGGTCCTGCTTTTCCGCTTCGCGGAGGCATAGCTAATTTTAATGAAGCATTGTGCAGAGCATTAAATAAAGCTGGGCACGATACCAAAATAGTTTCTTTCTCACTTCAATATCCTCGTCTTTTATTTCCAGGAAAATCGCAATACGACAATGGTGATGCTCCTAAAGATATAGATATTGAAACAATGATTAATTCTGTTAACCCGTTTAACTGGATTAAAGTGGCAAATCATATAAAACAAAATAAGCCCGATTTGGTAATTTTCCGTTATTGGCTTCCATTTATGGCACCTTGTCTGGGTACTATTGCAAGGCGAATTAAAAAGGCAGGAATAAAAACAATTGCTATTACTGATAATATTATTCCGCACGAATCACGTATTGGTGATACAACGTTTACAAAGTATTTTGTGAAACAAATGGATGGTTTTATTGCGATGTCGAAATCGGTACTTGATGATTTAAGTGAGTTTACAGATAACGATAAAAAGGTGTTTCTGCCGCATCCTATCTATGATGTGTTTGGTGAAATGGTAGAGAAACAAAAGGCATTACAGCATCTAAAATTATTGCAGAACGATAAATACATTTTATTTTTCGGGTTTATCCGCAAATATAAAGGGTTGGATTTATTGCTGGAAGCAATGGCAGATGAGCGAGTGAAAGAACTGGGCGTGAAACTGATAGTAGCAGGCGAATATTACGAAGATGCCCAACCATATAACGATTTAATAGCGAAATACAACCTCGAAAAATCAGTTATTCTGCGAACCGAATATATACCAACGGAAGAGGTAAAATATTATTTCTGCGCCTGCGATATGGTGGTGCAGCCGTACTGGAGAG
>CAILDT010000970.1 GCA_903833025.1 uncultured Bacteroidota bacterium
AATCATATTGATTATGTAACGCAGGAATCTACCGTTCCTGATTTAAGAAAATATACCTTAAATGATAAGTCAGAAAACCCAAGACACTTTATTGATTTGGAAAATTTTGGTTCGTTAGATAGTTTACCAAAAACATTGGCGGAAGTAAAAACGAAATACGATGAAAAGTTTTTATCTTCAAACGGAATTCTACCTTGGTATATGGAGGACTTGATGGAAAAATTAACGAAGTCATTTAAAGAAAAACGCAAGACAGAAATACTTTTTATTGCTGCCGACTTAGGGCATTATATGGGTGATGCGCATATGCCATTGCATACTTCTACAAACCACAACGGGCAATTAACCAATCAAACGGGAATACACGCGTTGTGGGAAGCACAGTTGCCGGAAATGTTTGGAAGCAATTATAATTTTTATACAGGCGAAGCAAAATTTATTCCTGATGTGCACAAAGAAATTTGGAGAATTATTTTATCATCACATAGCTTAGTAGATACATTATTAGCTGCTGATAAAGAAATAAGAAAAAAAATATCGGAAGATAAAATGTATAAGAAAGATGCGAATGGAAAAGTTTTAAAAAATAAATTTAACGCTTCCGTTTTTAGTGATGAATACGCAACTGCTTTAAACACTGCATTAAAAGGGATGGTGGAAAAACAAATGCGGGCTTCTGCAATAGATGTTGCCGACTTTTGGTTTACCGCTTGGGTTAATGCAGGCAAGCCCGATTTGAATGAGTTAGATGCTCCCGAAGTTACAAAACGAAATAGTAAACAGTTGCAGGAAGATATTACCCTTTGGAAAAAAGGAAAACTGTTTGGCATTAATGGAGAAAAGGAATTTTAATCGCATAAAAAACAAACTAACTAATGAAGAAATTTATTTCCATTTTATTTTTTACTTGTTGTATAATAGTAATTGCACAAGCCCAAAAAACTGACCAAAGTAAAAAAGCTGTTGCACCAAATCCACGATTAGTAGTGGGTATTGTGGTTGACCAAATGCGTTACGATTATATTTACAGGTATTGGAATAAATTTGGGAGTGATGGTTTTAAAAAATTAATTAACGGCGGTTTCTTTTGCAGGAATACAAATTATAATTATGTGCCTACTTATACAGGACCAGGTCATACTGCCATATACACAGGCACTACACCGGCGGTTAATGGAATTATTGCTAACGATTGGTATGATAAATCAACAGGAAAAAATTTGTATTGTGCGCAAGATGATAATGTGAACCCTGTTGGAAGCGTTGCTCCTGAAGGGAAACGCTCTCCTGTAAATATGCTTACAACAACTATTACGGATGAATTAAGAATTTCTTCAAATATGAAATCTAAAGTAATAGGCATTGCTTTGAAAGATAGAAGTGCTATCCTCCCTGCTGGACATACTGCAAATGCTGCCTATTGGTATGATGGAAGCATTGGCGGATTTATTACAAGTACTTATTATATGAATGAATTACCTGCGTGGGTAACTGATTTTAATAAAAAAGAATTGGCAAAAAAATATTTAAGCACACCTTGGAACACGCTACTCCCTATTGAGCAATACACAGAAAGTTTACCTGATGATAATAAATATGAAACCGTTGCGAAAGGCGAAACAAAGCCAGTGTTCCCTCATAATTTGCCCGAATTACAAAAGTTAAATGGCGGTTTAAATATGATTCGTGCTACGCCATTTGGTAATTCGCTTACAAAAGATTTTGCAATAGAAACAATTCAAAAAGAAAGTATGGGAAAAAACACGGCTACTGATTTTCTTGCTGTGTCTTTCTCTTCGCCCGATTATATTGGGCATACATATGGTCCTAATTCGGTGGAACAAGAAGATGATTACATAAGATTAGATAAAGATATTGCAGAGTTATTGAAATTTATTGATGCACAAGTAGGGAAAAATAATGCGTTAATCTTTTTAACTGCCGACCACGCAGCACCTGAAGTACCAAATTATTTATCCGATTTAAAAATTCCTTCCGGTTATGTTCACGAAAGGAAAATGATTGACTCATTAAAAAAGCATTTGCTTCAAACTTTTGGAGATACGCTCGTGCTTTCTTATACAAATCAGCAAGTGTTTTTAAATCATAAAATAATTGAACTGAAAAAATTAAATTTGATACAGGTGGAAGATGATGTTGCATTTTTTTTACAAAATATGTCGGCGGTTTCCGAAGTACTTACTGCTAATACTCTTAATAATTCGCAGTTTACCGAAGGCAGCCGATACTTAATGCAAAAGGGATTTAATGCCAAACGCTCCGGCGATGTGCTTGTAAATTATTTACCTGCGTATATGGATTATATGCCCACAGGAACCACTCACGGCTCGCCGTATAGCTATGATACTCACGTGCCTTTAATTTTTTATGGTTTTAATATTAAGCAAGGTAGCTCTGCCGAACAGGTATATATTACTGATATTGCAGCTACTTTGGCTATGATGTTAAATGTTCAGTTTCCGAATGGATGTACTGGCAAACCAATTTCATTTTTAGTGAAATAATAGTTGTTTCTTTGATATTTATTTCTAATTTAGCCGTTGAAATAACACAATGGCATTTAACAAACAACATAACACCCTCTCAAAAACCGCCATCACAAAGGAATACACGCCCTCTGTAACCCCTGTCATTGTAGGGGGGGGGGAGAACAGGAGAGTTAAAATTACCGATACATTTATTTTTAAAAACGCTTTGTGCAGAAATGCGCAAAGCGTTTTTTGTTTTTATCAATTATCATTCTGCACTAATCTTTGTCATTCTGAACTTGTTTCAGAATCTAAATTCTATAAACATTGTCATTCCGAGCGCAGCGAAGAATCTAAAAACAAAAATCCACAATAAATAATAACTAACCAAAAAACAAAAACAAAATGAAAACAATTACAATCTTCGTAGCATTGCTCGCAATAATTTGCTTGAGCCATAATGCAAATGCACAAAAATTTTTAAATGGTGATTTTGAAAACAATTCTTCAGGTGCAAATTTTTGCAATTTCAATATGTCCAATGCGGCTTTTACATCAACAATGTCAAATACTGTTGCGTATGGAGTAGCGAATCAATGTGATATAATAAATGCTGCTAATTCTTCCTGTAGTATTGGATTTGGTTCATCACAAAGTGGAAACTGGTTTACCGCTTTGGCTGTTGGAATTTCTGGTGATGCAGATGCATTTACAATGGAACTTTGCTGTCCATTAATTGCAGGCAATACTTACACTATGAGTTTTTGGGACAAAGGGGCTGCAAATGAAGCATCCCCAAATCCTATTGTTATTGGTGTTTCAAATGCAAATAACCTTCAAGGCATTCCTGTTTATACCGGACCTGTTCCAACTATTGGTGCTTGGAATCTAAGAACATTTACTTTTATTGCTCCTATAGCGGGGTCGTTTATCAGTGTTGAAATTGCAACTAGCAGTTCGCCACAGTGGACAAATGTCGATAATTTTCAGATTGCAAGTACTTGTAATGCTATAACTACAAATGCAATATTAGGGAGCCCTTTTTGCAGTTGCACAACTATCAATGTTCCGTTTACAAGTACCGGAATTTTTGTAGCTGGAAATATATATTCAGCGCAACTTTCAGATAATACTGGCAGCTTCGCTGCTCCTGTAACTATTGGTTCATTGGCAAGTACTGCTAATTCGGGAACTATTACTTGTACAATTCCTTGCAACACAATCACTGGTTCGTACAGAGTTCGGGTGGTAAGTACTGCGCCTGCTAACGTTTGCACTAATATTCCAGTTTCTATTTTTGTAAACGAAACACCGACGGTGGCAGTAAGTAATATGGTAGTATGCCAAGGTGTCCCTGTTGCTGTAACTCCACTTGTCAGTGTACCTGCTGGTGCTACCGTTACCTGGACAAATTCAAACACTGCCTTATTCTTAGGACTTCCTGTGTACAAAAGGGTTTTAATTTTTTAATGGAATGAATAGATTGTTTCTTGTTTTTTATTTTTTGTTTCTTTTTTGTTATTCAGAAGCACAAAATTTAGTTCCAAATTATTCTTTTGAGCAATATGATACTTGCCCCAATTCAATAGGTCAAATAAACCATTCGTTACCTTGGTATTCTCCTACAGCTGGTACACCGGATTATTTAAATCAATGTACAAGTTTTTCTTTTATCGGAGTTCCAAACAATCAATGGGGGTATCAAAATCCTCGCACAGGAATAGCTTATGCTGGTGTGGGATTATATCGCGTAGATACTCCTTCTAACGTTGTTGAAAGGGAGTATATTCAAGTAATGTTAAGTAGTAGTTTAGTAGCAAATAGAGATTATTGCGTAACGTTTTATGTTGCTTTGGCAGAATTTTCTAATCATACTTCAAGTGTTGTAGCAATTACAGAAATAGGGATGTTGTTTTCAAATAATCCAATAACAACTGCAAATTGGAACCCTCTAATTTACACTCCACAAATAAAATCTCCAGTTGGTGTATTTATGAGCGATACAGCTAACTGGATGCAAATTCCAGGAACTTATACTGCTTTGGGAGGAGAAAGATATATTACAATTGGAAATTTTAAAAGCGATAGCAATACTGATACAACTGGTGTAGGGCATTTATGGGGTGGGCAAACTGCTGCCTATTACTATGTCGATGATGTAAGTGTAATAGATTGTGCAAATAGTGTGGATGAGTTGAGTGATGGTTTAAGTATAAAATTGTACCCGAACCCGAACAACGGACAAATGCAGTTGAATTATAAACTGAATGAAGGTGATAATGGTGAATTACGAATAATGGATGTAACAGGTAGATTGATTGCAAAATACAATTTATTGAGCACCCCAAACACTTTACAAATAAGCCAGACAGGTTTGGACAATGGTATTTATCTTTATCAGGTATTAACCAACGGACGGCTTGTAAATTCCAATAAATTAATAATAGCAAAATAATATTCTTTAATTTTGCCAATACAGGATAATTTTTAATTATCCTGTATTGGTTTTTAAAAATGAAAAAGCTATTATTTATACTAATTCCATTCTTTCTTCCAATTATGCTATTTGGTCAGCAATGGTATTCTATGGGTGCTGGAGTTACAACTTCACCTACAGATTTTTATCGAGGTAGAGTTTATTGTATTACTACTTTTGAAGGAAAACTAACAATTGGAGGTTACTTTAAAGCTTCTAATTCAACCGTTTTAAATAGTACAGGTAGATGGGATGGTGCACAATGGCAACCAATGGGGAAGGGGGTTTGGTCTCCAACTTCAACAGTAGGCGGAGGTGATAGTATTGGAAGTGCTGGCGGTTTGGCAGAATACAATGGAAAACTTTTTGCCTGTGGGGGTATAGATGGAGCTGGAGGAAGTTATATAAATGACCCAACTCATTTTGCATCAAGTATTGCAAAATGGGACACTACGGATTGGTACCCGTTAACACCGCCCCCTGCACCTTCCGGAGTAAATGCTCTAACTTTTGCACCATTTGTTTATCATAATAATTTATATTTCGGAGGGAGTTTTTCTCTCGCCTTTGATGCCACTGACACTGTAGTGGTTTCTGGTGTGGCAAAGTGGAACGATACAACATTTAAAAATGTAGGAAATTTTGCAGGGGATTTTAATTCTTTTGGTATGTGGTCAGCAAAGGCATTTGTAAATTATAATGATACATTAATAGCTGGTGGCTTTTTTACTTCTATTAATGGTAGCCCTTATGGTGCTTATAGTGGCATAGCTGGCTTATATGATACAACGTGGAAGGCATTAGGTTTAGGGTTTAATGATGGGGTGTATGCACTTACTGTATTTAATGGTGAAATATATGCTGGAGGTGCTTTTACTCATACAAGAAATAATAGTGTTGCATTAAACCACATTGCAAAATGGAACGGTACACAATGGCAGCCAGTGGGAGCAGGATTAAATGATACGGTAAGAGCATTTACAATAGATTCCGTAAATAATATATTGTACGCTGGCGGGCATTTTATACAAACAGGAAGCGGGCTTACAGTAAACCACCTTGCTTCGTGGGATGGCAGTAATTGGTCAGGTGTAAGCGGTGGCACTAACGGAAATGTTTACGCATTATATTACAAAGATAGTAGCTTGTATGTAGGCGGTAGTTTTACACAGGTGGGAGGTTCAGTGCCTGCAAGCTGTATAGCAGTATGGGGGCATAGCCCGCTTGGGGTAGAGGAATTAAGTGAAGAAAACGAAATAAACATCTCCCCTAACCCCTGCACTTCCCAATTACAAATTAGCAGTAATGAAACCGTAATTAAAGAAATCCAAATAACAAATGTATTAGGAGAGTTTATGCAATCATCAGTCATCGGTAATTCGTCATCAGTCACTTTTGATGTAAGCAACCTCACAAACGGCATCTACTTCATCCAAATCAAAACAGAAAAAGGCACAACAAACAAAAAATTCATAAAACAATAAAAATATTCCACCTCCCTCCCCCTCTCCTTTGGAGAGGGGATAAAGGGGTGAGGC
>CAILDT010000971.1 GCA_903833025.1 uncultured Bacteroidota bacterium
AAAAACTATCGTACGCATCAGTTTTCATTATCTTCGGAATGCCTTTTAATCCTTGTTGTACATAGTCGTTTTTCTGAATCACAATGCCATCATCCAACGCATATTCGTTCTTAAAAGAATTAGCATAAAAAATAAATCCAATAATAATTAACGCAATGGCTTGAACCCAAAACAGCTCAAAAAGGTTTTGCTTTTTGATGCTAATTGATTGATGAACTTCCTTTTTCTTTTTTATTTGTTTACTCATATTATTTTGGAATAATTTATGTTGCTACCAAGCACCAAAATTAATTTCTTTACTTTTGTTTTGATTGTAAAAATAAACTTAATTATTAACTTAGCTTAAACGAACAACTATTTTACGATTGAAAAACATTTTCAAAAATAAATACTTTTTAATACTTACCTCTGTACTGTTATTTGCTGTTGCATATTTTCTGCATCATACGTATAGTAACAGCCCTGCTTCGTCCATCAATAGTTTCGAAAAACAACTTCATAAAAAGGAGGAGCGGTTAAAAGAAGAGATGTCGGCACTTGCCAAACGAAACGAAACAGAAAATTACAACCAACTGTTTACCGACAAGCCGGATTATTATGATGACTTGCTGGAAAAGCAAGGGCTCGCAGTATTGATTTATGAAAATGACACACTGAAGTTTTGGAGCGATAATTCTATTGCAGTTGAAAATTGGGTGAAAGAAGTTTGTCTTGATACTAAAATGGCAAAACTTCATAACGGTTGGTTTGAGGTCATTCGTCCGCACACCAATGCACGAACCACAAAAACAATTGTTGGATTAGTATTAATAAAAAATGAATATCCCTACCAAAATAAATATCTTGTTAATGAGTTTCAGAAAGATTTTGCTGTCGCTGCTGATACTAAGTTAATAACCGACCATCCCGAATCAGCCAATAAAATAATTAACTCTGACGGAGATTATTTGTTTTCGCTGGAGTTTAATGTAGCAAATTATTACAGTTCATACACTGCTTACATTGCTGTATTGCTTAATATCATTGCTTGTGTATTCTTAATTTTATTTCTACAAATACTTTTCGCAGAAGGTAAAAACAGGTGGAGTAAAAACACAAGAGTTGTTTCGTTGGTGTGTTGCATTGTTATTCTTCGTTACATTTCTATAAAGTTTGCTTTCCCCGAAAGTTTTTATGGCTTTGAATTGTTTAGCCCAAAAGTATTTGCTGATGCAGGTTCCGTATGGCTTACCTCACTTGGCGATTTACTTATCAACGTAATATTATTTTTCTATGTATCGTTTTATGTTTTGCGCGAAAGTAATTTCGACCAGCTATATTCTCGCTTGGAGAAAATAAATAAGCTTGTTTTTTCACTCCTTTTATTTCTCGCTTTCTTCTGGTTTTCTTGGATAATAACGGAAGTATTTACTGGCTTGATAAAAAATTCCAACATCGCTTTCAGTATAAATAATTTATTCAGCTTAAACGGGTATAGCTATACAAGCATTATCATTATTGGGCTTTTGCTCTTTGTGTATTTTATGTTTGCCGATAAAATGGTTTCGGTATTAAAGCAATTAAAGCTAAGTAATCAACAATACGTTTTGGTATTTATAATCTCAGCTATCATCCATACTCTTATTTCGCAGATGCTTGGCACCCTCGATTTGCTTGTCATCTCTCTTCCATTTATTCTTGTATTAGCAATAGCATTACTAAAAAGACGACAAGTTGTCTATTCCTTTTCAGGTGTAGTATTACTTGTGTTTATATTTTCATTGTATGCAGTGCATATTTTTATTAAACATACAAGCATCAAAGAAATGGAAACCCGAAAAATATATGCAGAGAAGCTTTCAGCAGAGCAAGACCCCGTTGCAGAATTATTGTTTCAGGACATTGAACAAAACTTGCAGGATGATATTATATTGAGTTCATTCGTAAATAAAACAGAGAAACAACCCGTTGAGTTTGAGAAGCGAATAAAACAACATTACTTCAGTGGCTTTTGGGAAAAGTATGATGTACACGTTGCCTTGTTCGACAGTATGTGTGTACCTGTTATTAAATCACAAAACATATTGTTCGATAACAATTTTTATTTTGATGAATTGATTGCGAAAAAAGGAAGCCCCACCACTTGTGAGCACTTTAACTTTATAAATAATGCTTCAGGAAAAATTAGCTACCTAGCGAAACTTACTTTCTATCTCTACCCCAAAACAAAACAAAAGTATGGTACTTTATATATTGAGTTGGATGCAAAATTTATTTCAGATGAAATAGGTTTCCCTGAATTATTATTGGATAGAAATATTGGCTTGTCGGAAGAGCTTACAAATTACTCTTATGCAAAGTATAAGCATCACGAATTAATAAACCAATATGGTAAATATTCGTACGGACTTACCAGCAAGGACTTTGAAGTTTCAAAAAAAGAGTTTAATTTTATTGATAAAGATGGATATAACCATCTGCTATTCCAGCCAAACACAGAAACGCTAATTGTTTTAAGTTTTAAAGATGAGGGGGTGATTGGGCAAATAACTACTTTCTCTTATCTATTTGCATTCTTTTGTTTGTTGCTCGTATCCATTTTGTTTTTACGACAGATATCAATGGGAGTTTTATTAGAAAACTTTACATTCAAATACCGAATACAAGCTGTGCTGGTATCAATCGTATTACTTTCACTTGGCTTATTTGGTGCAGGCACTATATATTATATTAAACAACAATTCGAAACACAAAACCATAAAAACATAAGTGAAAAGATACACTCCGTTTTAATTGATTTGGAGAGTAAATTATCAACCGAAACAATACTCAATAAAAATTTGGCAGAATATGTTTCATTCAATTTAAAAAAATCGTCTTCCATATTTTTTACTGATATTAGTTTTTATGATGCCAAAGGAAATCTTTATGCATCCTCGCGCTCAAAGGTGTTTGATGAAGGGTTAACTTCGAAAAAGATGAACCCCGAAGCGTTTCTTCAAATTGCGGTACTTGGTAAAACAGAATTTATTCACGATGAAAGAATAGGTAAATTAAATTACTTATCAGCTTACATCCCTTTTAAAAACAAAGATGGTAAATTACTTGCTTACCTCAATCTACCTTATTTTGCAAAACAAAGCGAACTGGAGAAAGAGATTTCAGGATTCCTTGTTGCCCTTATTAATATTTATGTTTTACTTTTTGCATTGTCGATTATCACAGCCATTTTTATTTCTAACTATGTAACAAAACCACTTAAATTAATTCAGGACAAATTAAGTAAAATAAAATTAGGAAAAACCAACGAACCTATTGAATGGAAGGAGAAAGATGAGATAGGTAATTTAGTTAGTGAGTATAACCGAATGATTTCGGAGCTTGCAAATAGTGCAGAACTATTAGCAAAATCAGAACGAGAAAGTGCGTGGAGGGAAATGGCAAAACAAGTAGCCCACGAAATAAAAAATCCTTTAACGCCAATGAAACTTAGTGTGCAACATTTACAACGTACTTGGCAAGACCACGCACCTGATATGGATGTTAAGATGGAACGCCTCACAAAAACAATCATTGAACAAATTGATACGCTTTCTACAATAGCAACTGAGTTTTCCAACTTTGCGCAAATGCCAAAAGCTAGTCTTGAAAAAATTAACGTGCAGGAGATTTTACTTAATAGTATAGCTTTATTCAACGATGTACATAATATAAGCATAAGCTTTAATAAAGAAAAAAACCGTACCTATTTTGTGCTTGCAGATAAAGAACAATTATTGCGCGTGTTTAATAATCTTATTAAAAATGCGATTCAGGCAATACCTGAAAATAAGAAGGGGCAAATAGAGATATCAATTGAAAAAGAAAATCAGCAAATTGTTATCGCAATAAATGATAATGGCAGCGGTATTAACGAAGATGTGTTGGATAGAATATTCTCTCCAAACTTTACTACAAAAACCGGCGGAATGGGACTTGGATTAGCAATGGTAAAAAGCATAGTAGAAAGTATTAGCGGTAAAATTTGGTTTACAACTAAAAACGGAGAAGGTAGTACGTTTTTTGTTGAGTTGAATTGTATTGCTGATGAAACGTAATTAAGCTTTCTTCAACGTGAAAGAAAATACTGTTCCCACACCTTCAGTACTCATTACATTTATCGTTTGGTTATGCGCCTCTATTATATGTTTCACAATAGCTAATCCTAAACCAGTTCCTCCTTGGTCTCTGGAACGACTTTTATCAGCGCGATAAAAGCGTTCGAATAATCTCGGCAAATGTTCTTTGGCTATGCCTATTCCATTATCAGCTATTTCAACTGAAACATTATCACCTACATCATAAAATCTTATTTTAGTTTCTCCATTTTCTTTACCGTACTTCACAGAGTTTACTATCAAATTCACAAGCACCTGCCGAGTTCTGAACCTATCTGCAAATACAAATATTGGTTTATTATCTTCGGGAAAAGTAAGGATAATACCTTTGGCTGTTGCTTTCATTTCCTGTGCATCTATTACGTCTTTCATCAGTAAGGTAATATCAAACCGTTCAGGTTCTATTTGCAACTCACCTGTTTCCAATTGTGAAATAGCTTCTAAATCATCAATTATAGCAATCATTCGGTCTACGCTTTTTTCTGCTCGCATTAAATAATTTCTGTTGATGCTTGCATCTTCTAACCCGCCATCCAAAAGAGTTAATACATATCCCTGAATATTAAATATCGGTGTTTTTAATTCGTGCGACACGTTTCCCAAAAATTCTTTTCTATATACTTCCAGTTTCTTTAATCGTTCTATTTCGTTCTTACGGTCGTCTGCCCAGCCAACTATTTCGCTGTTTAAATTATCTATATCATTTTTGCTATATTGAATACTTGCTGACGACTTATCGCTTTGCGAACGATAATTTTTAACGGTAATTAATAGAGCATTGATTTTTTTAAACAAAAGCACATTTATCAATAGTATTAAAAGCAAGGATGATAGCAAGGAGCTAACAAAAATAAACAAAACTAAATTCCAGTTTTCTATTGCTTCGTTTGTTACAGTAGAAATTCTTATTGTATAAAAGTAAACTCCAGTTGAAATAATTAAAGAGAGAACAACAGCGATTATTATAAATAAAACTTTTGGGGATAGATTTTTCATTTAAAAAAATTTAAATTCTCAACCCTATTATCAATACATCATCCACTTGTTCGAGGGTACCTCGCCAATCATCAAAGGTTTTTTCAAGGATGTTTCTTTGTTCTACTAGTGGTTTTTTATGATTCTCCAATAGCAATTGCTGTAATGACTTAAACTTAAATTTCTTCCCTTTTTCTCCTCCAAACTGGTCGGCATAACCATCCGAGAAAATATAAATATAATCTCCTTTTTGAAGTTCCCATTCGTGGTTGGTAAATTTCTGCAACTCGTTTCCTACAAAAGCACCTATCGGAAATTTATTTCCTTTTACCTCTATCAATTCATTATTCCTTATTATCCAGCAAGGGTTATTTGCTCCAGCAAATTCCATTGTCGATTTCGTATAATTTATTGCTATCATTGCTATATCCATCCCATCCATCACTGTTGTTTCCGAAGTGTTTTGATTTAGTTTTCGTGATAGCTGTTTATTTGTCTCGTTTAGTATCAATGCAGGTTTCGATAATCCTAGCACATTTACCGATTGTGTTAAAATATTATGCCCTACAATACTCATAAATGCTCCCGGAACTCCGTGTCCCGTGCAATCTGCAACAGCCAATAATGTTTGATGCCCCCATTGTTCCATCCAATAAAAATCTCCGCTCACTATATCTTTCGGTCTAAAAAACACAAACGAATCGGGGAACAATTGTTTCATCATTGCATCTGTTGGCAGCAGCGCATTTTGAATTCGCTTCGCATAATGAATACTATCTGTTATCGCTTTGTTCTGTTCATCTATTTCGGAATATGCAAATTGAAGTTTTTCTTTTTCTTCAAATAATTCTTTTGTCCTTATACTTACCTGTCGCTCCAGCAAAGTTTTCTGATATCGCAATCTACGCTCTCTTACCTTCACAAAAAAATAAATTGCAGTTACACCTATTATCATCAATAGGATGTAAAACCAAGGACGTTTCCATAGTGGCGAAATTATCTCAAACGAAAAGCTATATGGCTTTGCACTCCACACCCCATCCCCATTTTTTGCTTTCAGCATAAAAATATAATTACCTGGCGGAAGGTTGGAATAAGTTGCTTCCATTCTCTTCGCCTCCGGCGACCAATCAATATCAGCACCCTCAAGCTTATACTGATACTTTACTTTTTCGGGGTCGGATTGTGATATGCCGATAAAATCAAAGGTTACGTGGTTTTTATTATAAGGTAATGAAAAGTTTTTTGGCACCCCATCAATTAAACTATCACAATACTTTGTTAAATCAACGTTTTCTAGAAATAACCTAATGGCTGTTATTTGCAAAAGCGGTTCTTTTTTATTTTTCTTTACGTCGGCTTTGGGGTCATAAATCATTACTCCGTTTGGTGTGCCCATCCACAGTTTACCATCTTCGCATTTGTAAAAAGAGTTGGGATTACATTCTCCCCCCACAAAGCCTTCTTCCTTTCCATAATGCGTCAGCACTAATTCTTTCTGATTTATATATTTATCCAAATCCAGTTTATCAACTCCTTTGTTTGTTCCAATCCATAAATCTCCATTTGCATCGCTTTCCACAAAATTTACCACGTTGGAGCACAGCCCATCATTTTCTGAAATGGGTTTAAATAATTTTCCGTTATATACACATACACCAGCATCGGTACTAAACCACATATACCCATACTTGTCTTTCAAAATGTTTTTAATATGTGGAAATCCCTCACTGCGTAAAATCTGTGTGAACATACTCCCATCATACTTCAATATTTTATCATTACATCCAAACCACACATCCCCCAAATCATCTTCATAAATAGTATTAACACCCTGCATTGAAAACACGTGCTGCTCGCCATAAAATTTAAATTTTTTACCATCAAATTTATCAACTCCTTTTTCGCACCCAATCCACACATTACCAGCTTTATCTCCAAGTATGCAATTGACGTGTACGCCATCTAACCCATTTCTAACATCATACTCTGTAAATTTTTTCCCATCAAACCTATCAACACCTGCGTTAGATGTCGAAATCCAAATATCTCCTTTCGCATCTTCACAAATGCCATTTATCAAATTGGATGATAAACCATTTTTTTGCTCCCCGAAATTCAAAAAACCTATCGAATCCGTTTTTTTATAGGTTTTATAATCCATTTTGGATACTCCGCCGCCCATTGTGCCCACCCACATATTATCCTTTTTATCTTTAAACACGCACGAAACGTTATTATTTACCAAGCCCTGTAGGGTGCTTACGTTAACAAACATATCGCTCCTGAACCTACTTAAGCCACCGCCGAAGGAACCAAACCATATATTGCCTTCGGTATCTTCGGTTATTCCGTCAATCAAGGCATTGCACAACCCATTTGTTCTTGTTAGTTGCCTTACTTTATCTTTGGTTACTTTGCATACTCCGTTATTGTTGCCTATCCAAACGGTTCCTCTGCTATCTTTATATAACTTATATACCGTTTCCAAATATGGTTTGCCGCCCAATTTTAAGGTATCGAACCGTTTTCGCCCAATTATTGGTTTGCTTACATCCAACACGTTTATGCCGTGATAGGTGGCTACCCACAGTTTGCCGTTTATAATTATGAGGTCTTTGTTTTTGGTATCCAGCAGTCCGTCGTCGGCATTAAAATGTGTTATTTTTTTACCGTTATAACAAAAAATGCCGTTGCCCATTGTGGCTATCCAGGTGTTGCTAAACTTATCTTGAAGGACTTTGGAAACCTGAAAATCACCAATTATTGGGTTAAACTCAAACTCGGAAAAGGTTTTGCCATTGTAAATTAGGATTCCTTTATCGGTGCCTATCCAAAGTTCGCCGTTGCTGTGTTCGCAAATGCTAAAAATGGCTTTGTTACGAATTACTTCGTTTACCAGGGGTGTCATTTTTTTATTTCTGTACCAGTTCAACCCTTTATTGGTGCCTACCCAAACGGTTCCGTTATTTTCCTGAAATACTACATTTGCGTGGTTATTGCTCAAGCCGTCTTTTTCGGTAATGTTAAAAAACTTGATTCCGTTAAAACAGCTAACTCCGCCGCCATTGGTTGCCAGCCACATTTCGCCATTTGTGGTTTGCATTACATCTAAAATTTGGGATTGCCCCAAACCATCATCTGCCGAAAAGCTTTTGATATTAAAACGCTGTGCTTGTATATTGAGAAAGCAGAATATGAGGAGAATACTTAATCCGAAATTTTGTGCCTTATTGTAATTCACTAAAAATGATGTTTTATATTAGACTATAAAAGTAAAGTTAAAATAAACCTTGTCGACTTGGGGTATGAACCAAGTATTAACATTCAAATGTTTATTGTTTATGGGTGGTATTTATTTTTTGGGCGGCAATATTTCATTTCCTATTAAACTTTGTTCCTGTGGAGGTTGGTGAGGTGAGAAATAG
>CAILDT010000972.1 GCA_903833025.1 uncultured Bacteroidota bacterium
CCTGTTGCATTCAAGAAGCAACTCACAAAAGAACTGGCTGACGGATTTATTTTGAAGCGTAGCATTTTTAGTAAGTCCTTAGAACTTTACCCAATGTCCACCTGGAGTGAAACTGCAAAAGAAGTTGGTAAGTTGAATAAGTTTTCCAAAAAGAATGTAGAATTTATAAGGTTATTCAACTTTGGAGTAGTGCCGGTTGAGTTGGATGCAAACGGACGGTTTTTGATTTCAAAAGATATGATGACATATTCCAAGATTACAAAAAGTATAGTTATGGCAGCTGCCGGCGACCGTATTGAAATCTGGGATAAAAAATCGTATGAGAAATTTATTAGCAGTGGTAGTTCGGATTTTGAAAAATTAGCTGAAGAAGTAATGGGTGGAATAATTCCTCCAACGAGCTAAGAAGATGGAGTATCATAAACCAGTTCTTTTAAAAGAATGCATTGATGGCTTGAATATAAATCCGGAAGGGATATATGTAGATGTAACGTTTGGGGGAGGAGGTCATTCGAAAGAGATACTAAAGCATTTAACAACCGGAAAATTATATGCTTTTGACCAAGACGAGGAAGCTGTGAAAAACAAGATTAATGATGAACGATTTGTTCTTATAAAGCAAAACTTTAAGTACTTAAAAAACTTTTTAAAAATGTATAACGCTTTACCAATTGACGGATTGCTTGCTGACTTGGGAGTTTCATCGCATCAGTTTGATGAAGGGGGGCGAGGTTTCTCAATACGATTTGATGCGAAATTGGACATGCGAATGGACGTAAATACAAAACTAACTGCAGCGGATATTTTGAATACATATAGTGAAGAAGATTTAAAACGAATTTTTAAAATGTATGGAGAAGTAGATAATTCGGGAAGATTGGCTTATGCGATTTACCATTCTAGAAAAGAAAAACAAATAGAAACGGTGAATGATTTGAAAGCGGCAATAGGAAAATGTGTGAAACGAGGACGAGAGAATCAATATTATGCACAAGTGTTCCAAGCATTGAGAATTGAGGTGAATAAAGAATTAGATGCGTTACAAGATTTGTTATTGCAAAGTTTGGATGTGCTGAAAGAGGGGGGAAGGTTGGTTGTGATTTCATATCATTCGTTAGAAGACAGGCTAGTAAAAAATATAATGCGGAGTGGAAAGTTTGAAGGCGAAGTGGAAAAAGATTTTTATGGAAATCAAATTACACCTTTTAAACAGATAACTCGCAAGCCAATAACACCAGGTGATGAGGAGAATGCTGAAAATAGCAGAGCGAGAAGTGCGAAATTAAGGATTGCTGAAAAGAAATAAAAATGGCAAACAAATTTAAAGAACAACCGAAAGTTGAGGAGCCAATAAAGCCAACAAAACCTGTAAAGGAGAATAAAGTTGTTCGTTCGGTGGCGAATGTGGTAAGTGGAAGTTTTCTTTCAAAAGAAAAGACATTAAAGAATTTACCATTTGTTTTTTTTCTGTCATTCCTCTCGATATGTTACATAGCTAACGGGTATTACGCAGATGACCAAGTGAGGAAAGTAAATAGATTGACGAATGAAATAAAAGAATTGAGAACACAATATATAGTAGTGAAAGATTCATTGGTGATAAAAAGTAAACAAACAGAAGTAGCGAAAGCGTTGGCTAAAATGCAATCTGGAATTAAGGAGTCGGTGGTGCCTCCTAAAAAGATAATAGTAGAAACAATTAACCCAACATCTAAAAAAGATTAACTAATTGGAAATTAAAAAAGATATACTCTGGCGCGTTTATCTCATATACTTTATTATATGCCTTTTTGGTGTCGCTATTATTTCCAAAATATGTATCATCCAATTTAAAGAGGGCGATAAGTGGAGAGCTCAAGCTCAAAGTTTTTCAACAAAGTTTATTGATATAGAAGCTGTGCGTGGTAATATATATGACGCTAATGGAAGCTTGTTGGCTACATCGTTGCCTTATTTCCAAACAGGGATGGATGTGAATACGGATGCCATTACTGATGATATTTTTGAAAAGAATATTGATTCGTTGACCTATTGTTTATCTCATTTGTTTAAGGATAAAACTCAAAAGGAATATGCAAAATTATTGACGAAAGCGCGTAAGGAGAATGATAGATGGGTGGTTTTGCAAAACGATGTTTCGTATGCTAATCTTCAAAAGATGAAAAGGTTTCCTCTTCTACGGAAAGGAAAAAATAGAGGAGGATTTGTGTATTTACAAACGAATAAGCGTGAACTCCCTTTTCAATTTTTAGCTGCACATACTATTGGAAAGTTGAATGTAGATGGTAGAGGAAATTCGTTTGGATTAGAAAAGTTTTTTGATACAACTCTACAAGGAAAGAGCGGACATCGGTTAATGCAAAAAATTGCTGGCAATGTGTGGCGACCTATTAATGATGATAATGAAGTGGACCCAGAGGATGGGAATGATATTGTTTCGACGATAGATATTAATGTGCAGGATGTTGCAGAAAACTCGTTGATGAATTGTTTGAAAAAACACGGTGCCGACCACGGTTGTTTGGTGCTGATGGAAATAAAAACAGGTGAAGTGAAAGCGATTGCTAATCTGACAAGAAATAATAAAGATACTTCGAAGTATAATGATGATTTAAATTACGCCGTTGGTGATAAGGGTTGTACGGTACCTGGTTCTACTTTCAAATTGCCGTCGTTGGTTGCTGCGATGGAAGACCATAAGTTGTTGAGATTAGATTCGATAGTTGATATTGGTGATGGGACTTGTTATTACCACGAAAAAAAGGTTTCGGATTCGCATCATCCTGAAAAGAGCAATATAACTGTTCAGGAGGTTTTTGAGCAATCGTCGAATGTGGGAGTTACGAAAATTATTACAAAATGTTACGAAGGGCACCCGCAGATGTACATTGATAGGTTATATAAAATGGGGTTGAATTCGAAATTGGATATAACTATACCTGGTGAGGCGACTCCTTATATAAAGAATACAAAAGATAGGACGTGGTCGGAAATTTCGTTGCAGTGGATAAGTTATGGGTATGAATCGCGGATAACGCCATTGCAGATATTGAATTTTTATAGTGCTGTGGTGAATAATGGGATGATGATGCGACCAATGTTTGTAAAGGAAATAAAGAACAGAGGTAAGACTTTAAAAACGTTTGAACCTGAAGTTATCAATCCTTCAATTTGTTCGCAGGCAACTGTAGAGAAGGCGAAGAGGATGATGGAAGGTGTGGTACTAAATGGGACAGGTAAAGGTTTGAAGGGTTCGTGTTATCAGATTGCGGGAAAAACGGGTACGGCACAGATTGGAAAAGTGAATGGGAAGATGACGTATCAGGCATCCTTTGTAGGATATTTTCCCGCTGATAAACCAAAGTATTCGTGTATAGTTGTTATTAGTGCGCCGAGTGGAGATGCTTATTATGGGGCTGCTGTGGCTGGTCCGGTGTTTAAGGATGTGGCTGACAAAGTATATTCTACGAGTTTGGAAATTCATAAAGAAATAAATGCTGTGGTGCCACCATTTGCGGTGAAAGCTCCGCAGGTGAAAAATGGTTATCAACCGGAAATTGAGACTGTGCTTACTGCTTTGAAGGTAAAAAACGCTACGAATGATGGAAGGGCGGATTGGGTTTCTGCTTCGAGTGTTGACTCTTCGGCTATAAATCTTTCATCAAAAAATATTGAAGAGACGTTGAAGAAGTTGATTGTTCCGAATTTGAAGGGGATGAGTGCGAAGGATGCTTTGTTTTTGTTGGAGAATAATAATTATTTGAAAGTGAAAATTGCTGGGAGTGGTGGTGTTGTAAAACAATCGTTGGAGGCGGGAACAAGTTTTAAGAAGGGAGATGAGATAGAGTTGGAGTTGGGGGTTTCTAATTCAAATTCTTCTTCCGAAGAAAAAAAGGTGGCAATAGAAAAACCGACTAAGAAAACAGAGCTTTTGGCTAAAAAAGGAAATTGACAAGGAGATAGTTAGTTATCGAGTAAAGTAATAGTTGGGGGAACGAAAGAAACAGTCAGGGGAA
>CAILDT010000973.1 GCA_903833025.1 uncultured Bacteroidota bacterium
AACTCTGATTCCAGTCTAAATTTTGGGGAGCATTACAAGTATACACATGATAAGGATTTATAAAGTGGCTGCAATTTACAGAGGAAAGCGTGTCGCCAAAATCCCAGGTACAAGGACCTCCCCACACCGGTGAAAACCAAACTGTATCTCCTGCACAGGCATTGGAATAATTAAAGTCAGCATTGCAGGCAGTTATCGTTTTGCCCGGAATAAGTAAAAAGAATAGCATTAAAGCTATTACGGAATTAAGTGCAATTTTTTTCATCGGGGTTAAAGTTTTATATTGATTATTAACTCAGAGGTTGAAAAAAGGAAATAGGTTGCACGGAGGGGAAAAAAAGTCCGATGACAGATGTTGGACGACCGATGAAAAGCACACATCCACATCGGACATCCGACAATTTTAAATCAACTCCATTTGCATCTTGCTCAAACTTCGGTATAGTCCGTTTTCTATTTGCATTAACTCTTCGTGGGTGCCGCTTTCTCTTACGGCTCCTTTATCAATCACCACTATCTTATCTGCTTTGCGAATGGTGGATAAACGATGTGCAATTACAAAGGAAGTACGCCCAACCATCAATTTATCTAACGCTTCCTGCACTATTCTTTCCGATTCCGAATCTAACGAACTCGTAGCTTCATCCAATATTAAAATGCTTGGGTCTTTTAATACAGCACGTGCAATAGCAATCCGCTGGCGTTGTCCGCCCGACAGTTGAATACCTCTTTCGCCAACCACTGTTTCGAACTGTTGAGGGAAACTTTCAATAAAGTCGAGCGCATTAGCTTTGCGGGCTGCTTCGGCTATTTCTTCTATTGTAGCATTTGGTTTTCCGTATGCAATGTTTTCTTTTATGCTTCCGCCAAACAGCAATACATCTTGCGGAACAATAGCCATGTTGTTTCGTAAATCTGTTAACGAATAGTCTTTCGTGTTTTTTCCATCAATAATTATTTGCCCAGATTCAGGGTCGTAAAAACGAAGTAACATAGCTACTATTGTCGATTTGCCCGAACCAGATGGTCCTACAATTGCAATTGTTTCGCCTTTGTTGGCTTTAATAGTTAAATCATTTAGCACAACTAATTCTTTACGCGAAGGATAACGAAACACCACATTTTGAAACACCACATTGCCTTCTATACGGTTTACTACATTTTTTTCTTCGTGTATCTCCAGCAATTCGGGCACTTCGTCTAATATTTCAAATACTCGTTCTGTTGCTCCCACTGCTTTTTGTATTTGAGCATATAACTCGGCAATGCCGCCAATGGATGCACCTACAAAGATGGAATACAAAAGAAATTGCATTAACTGCCCTATGGAAAGTTCGTTATGAATGGCTAAAATAACACCGTACCAAACAACAGCTACTATAGCCCCAAACAAACAAAAGATGATGAACGAAGCAAATGCACCTCTGTATTTACCGCCAAGGATAGCGTTCTCCACAATAACCTGCGTACTCTTTTTATACCTTCTGTTTTCAAAAAACTCATTGGCAAATGCTTTTACGTTGGCTATTCCTTGTAATGTTTCCTCAATAATAGTATTCGATTCGGCTATTTTTTCTTGCACTAATCGTGATGTTTTTCTTATAAATCGCCCGAAAACTACTGCTGCAATTGCTACCACTGGTACTATGGATAACATTAATATGGTTAAAT
>CAILDT010000974.1 GCA_903833025.1 uncultured Bacteroidota bacterium
AATTATGCAATATATTTGCAAACTTTTTTAAAAATAAATTTATTATATGAGTTTACTAGTTGTTGGTACGGTTGCATTTGATGCTATCGAAACTCCTTTCGGGAAAACCGATAAAATCCTTGGTGGTGCTGCTACTTACATAGGTTTGGCGGCTTCGTATTTTACCAAAAATATCAATTTAGTGTCGGTTGTAGGCGGCGATTTTCCAAATTCTAATATAGAGATGTTAAACAACCATTCGGTAAATACGGATGGTTTGCAGATAATAAAAGAGGGTAAAACCTTTTTTTGGGCAGGTAAATATCATAATGATATGAATACGCGAGATACTATTACTACCGAATTAAATGTTTTGGAAACTTTTAACCCTATTGTTCCCGAAAAATATCAGGATTGTGAGTTTTTAATGCTCGGCAATCTTAGTCCGCAGGTACAATTGCAAGTATTGGCACAGTTAAAAACTCGCCCGAAATTAATAGTGTTGGACACTATGAATTTTTGGATGGATATTGCCTTAGCTGATTTAAAACAAATAATAGCTAAAGTGGATGTGTTGGCAGTAAACGATAGTGAAGCGCGCCAATTATCGGGCGAATATTCATTAGTAAAAGCAGCACAAAAAATATTGACAATGGGTCCCAAATATTTAATCATTAAAAAAGGCGAACACGGTGCGTTATTATTTAATAAAGAGCAAGTGTTTTTCGCGCCTGCATTGCCGTTGGAAGAAGTTTTTGACCCTACCGGAGCAGGCGATTCTTTTGCCGGCGGCTTTATTGGCTATTTGGCACAAAGCAAGGATATTTCGTTTGCAAGTATGAAACGTGCCATAATTTTTGGTTCGGCAATGGCGAGTTTTTGTGTGGAGAAATTTGGTACCGAAAACTTGGTTTCGTTAACGCAAGCTCAAGTGGATGCAAGAGTGAAGGAGTTTATCGATTTGGTACAGTTTGATATTTCGCTGGTGTAATTCGCCTCAATTTACTGATAATTAAATCGTTTACTTGCTTTAGAGAGATAAAGACTCTTCGAAAACTAGTCAATTCGTGCTTGCAAATTGGTAAAACGTGCTTGCAAATTGGCAAAATGCACCACAGTTTTTGCAAAACTATCTGATGTTTTGTAAAAACTATCTTTCATTTTCAGAAAACTATCCACACTTTTACTAAAACTATCTTATCAATTTCAAAAACTATCCGAGAGTTTTGAAAAACTTGCCTTAATTCCCAAAAAACTATCTGGTGTTTTGCCAATTTGCAAAGACAAATTTGAGAAAATAAAAAAAGAAAAATAATAAATCAAAACAGTCTCATCAAATTGTTGTATCCTTGTTGCCTAACAAATTAAATAAATAAAAAAATGCACAAACTAAACATTAGAGAGGAATTCAGCGGTGAAACAATTGCTGACCTTAAAGAAGAATCGACCAGCGTTGCCACCAAATCGGCAGACAATCCTAATTTCACATTTTTGGCAACCACGTTTACTGATTTTGTTGCTAAACAAGGCGAGTGGATTGCTGAGTTATTATTAGCAGAATCGGGCAATAGTGAAAAAATTGCGGCGGCTAATGAATTAAGATTAGAAATGGAACCGTTGATGGAAGTGGTATGTAAACAAGTAAACGTGCAGGCAAATCACGTAAAATCAAAATTAATCAGTTCGGGCGGCTCACTAACATCGGTAGGCGGTGCAATCGGAATGTTTTTAGCTCCGATAGTAAAATCAATTGTTATGGGTCCGGTAACTGGTACTTTATTAGTAAACTTAGTAACCGAAAGAAGAAGTATGGGTACAATGGTTCATTTAATTGACGTTGCAACCGGCGAATCAAAAACATTTTTTATGTCCGACAAACATCTTTTATTGATTTCAAATTTAACACGCGGAAAAGAATATTCACTTTCGTTTGCTTGGTTAGGTACTAATTCCACATTAGTTTATTCGGAACCTATTAGCAGATTTGTTGCTAATTAAAAAGTTTTTTCTTTCGAATAAAAAAAAGACTCTGATTTATTTCAGAGTCTTTTTTTTGTTTTAAATCTCTATCTTTGCGACTCGGCAATGATTAATAATTCAAGAGTAAATGTTTTTACTTCTCCCTCCGAATTTCTTTTCAGTATGAAACTTGCACCCGACGGAAAAATTTATGTGGGACATCAGGTTACTAATAATTATCTTGGTGTTATTAATTATCCCGACAATAGCGGAATGAGTTGTAATTATGTAAATTCAGGCATTTACCTAAATGGAAAACATAGCGGCTGGGGATTAAATAATTTGATGGAATATGGATATTATTGTAATCTGTTAACAGACATAAATGAAACTCCAACACAGGAAAGTATTTCAATTTACCCCAACCCTGCTACCTTTTCTTTTACTATATCAAGCACCAATAAAATACAAAGTATAAAAGTGTTTAATGTTATAGGAGAAGTTGTTTATAAATCGGAACCAAACAATAACCAATCAACAATAAACAGTAATCAATTTGCTAAGGGAATTTACTTTGTGCAAATAACTGATGAAAATAAAAATGTAGTGAATAGAAAGATATTGGTGCAGTAACTAAATTTTTACTTTCTTTGTAGAATGAAAATAAAAACAATATTCATTTACATACTGCTATTAATGGCTACAAAAACTATAGCACAGCCGTTTGTGGATATATTAAGTTTTAATTACCAATCGTTTTCTACTACTTATAAAGATACTACCCGTTGGAAAAACCATACGGATAATTATGCGCTTAATCTTTTTCTCCCAAAAGAATTTAAGAATGGCAATACATTACTTATTCGTATTAATAGCGAAATGATTAAATCTACCTTCATTGGCGATTCGAGTGTAACCAAACAATTATCGGCTGTTTCGATGCCGCTTGGGTTTATGTTCGTTTCTAAAAATAAGAAATGGAAAACAGTTGCAATAGTAATTCCTAAACTTGCAGGAGATTTTAAAGATAAGAATTTAATGACTTATGCGCAGTTAGGAGGGCTATTTATTGAGAATTATCAAATAAAAGAAAACGTAAAGTTAAAAGCAGGACTGTATTATAACCACGAAGCGTTTGGTGATTTTTTTATGCCATTGGTTGGTGTTGATTGGAAAATAAATAAACGAATCACGCTTTATGGCATCCTCCCTACCAATTATAAATTTGAAGTAAACATTATTAAAAACAGGTTGTACACTGGGTTGTGTTTCAAATCTTTTACCCGTTCGTTTCGGGTATATAATCCTGTTGTTGCTCCTGATGGTACACTTGATAATCCTTACACGTATGTTAGATATGATGAAGAACAAATAAAATTATTCCTCGATTGTTTCATCTATAAAAAATTCTTGTTATTTGCTGAAGCAGGTTATACACTTGGCAAAAGCCCTATAGAATACATTAACGGAAATCAATGGGAACAACGATTTGTTAGTCCTGTTTATGCTCCCACAAAACCGTATATGATTTTTAATGTTGGTATAGCATATCGAATTAGGCAAGATTTGGAAAAGAAAGAGGAAGCTGTACATTAGTTTATTACCTTTGCCATCTATTAAAAAAATAAAATGAACATTACCAAAGAACAAGTATTAGAAGCATTAAAAAATGTGGACGACCCTGATTTGCACAAGGATTTAGTTACCCTTGGTATGATTAAGGATTTGGAAGTAAATGGCAAAAACGTAAACTTTACGGTAGTACTCACCACTCCTGCCTGTCCTATGAAAGAGATGATTCACAAAGCATGCGTTAATGCGGTGCTTCACTTTGTGGACAAAGAAGCGATAGTGGAAGTGAAAATGACTGCAAGCGTTACAGCAAGTAAAAACGGCGCACAACTTTTACCAGGTGTAAAAAATATTATAGCAGTAGCTTCTGGTAAAGGAGGTGTTGGTAAATCTACAGTGGCTTCAAACTTAGCAGTAGCATTGGCAAAACAAGGTGCATCAGTAGGATTAGTGGATGCTGATATTTATGGTCCGTCGCAAACTATTATGTTTGATGTGATGCACGAAAAGCCAATGATAAAGCCCATTAACGGCGTAAATAAAATTATCCCTGTTGAAAGTTATGGTGTAAAATTATTGTCAATTGGTTTCTTTGCTGATACATCACAAGCTATTGTATGGCGCGGACCAATGGCTTCTAAAGCACTTACGCAAATGTTTGCCGATGCTGATTGGGGCGAACTGGATTATATGATTATTGATTTACCGCCTGGCACTGGTGATATTCATTTATCATTAGTTGGTGCTATTCCACTCAATGGAGTAGTGATAGTAAGCACCCCGCAAAACGTTGCCTTGGCTGATGCACAGAAAGGAGTTGGTATGTTTCAACTGCCACAAATAAATGTGCCTGTGCTTGGCATAGTAGAGAATATGGCTTATTTCACACCTGCGGAATTGCCCAATAATAAATATTATATATTTGGAAAAGACGGCGCGAAAATGCTTGCAGAGAAACTTGGTGTTCCACTATTAGGCGAAATACCATTGGTTCAAAGCATTTGCGAAGCTGGCGATGCTGGTCGTCCGGCAGTGATGCAAGATAATACACCACAAGCAAAAGCATTTATGGAAATGGCAAGTAACGTGGCGCAGCAAGTATCAATAGTAAATTCGAGGAAAGCAGAATTAGTTCATTAAACAATAATATATGATTGATTTAACAAAAAGAGTAGAAGAAGCATTAGACCAAATTCGCCCATATTTACAAGCAGATGGAGGTAACGTATCGTTAGTTGAAATAACAGATGATTACATTGTGAAGCTCGAATTATTAGGTGCTTGCAAATCGTGCTCAATGAGTATGATGACAATGAAAGCAGGTATCGAAGAATCTATAAAGCGTGCAGTGCCCGAAATTAAAAGCGTTGAAGCTATCAATGCAGCAGCAGTAGTTTAAATTTTACACGATGAAAAAAGTACTTCTCACATTCCTAATTCTTTATTCATCATTCCTAATTCCTTCTTGTACGCCTGATTTAAAAATACCCGACGTAACTTCGGGCGATGCTAACTTTACCAAAACCATTGCTATTGGAGGCGATTATATGGCAGGGTATCAAGATGGTGCATTGTATAAAAAAGGACAACAACTTTGTATCCCTGCATTAATTGTTCAACAACTTCAATTGGCTGGTGGTAGTCCGCTTAACCAGGCATTAATGCCCGATAATAATGGAATAGGAATAAACACTATCCCTTGGGGACCACCTTTTTATTCTTCTTTAAAATTAGGTTATAAAACCGATTGCCAAGGAGTAACTGCCCTTAATCCAAACAATCAAACTATTTCAGTTGCTACTGCATCGCCTTATTTAGCAGGTATTGCTG
>CAILDT010000975.1 GCA_903833025.1 uncultured Bacteroidota bacterium
AAAGCCGCAAGGTTTATCATGAACTGCAACCAAAAGAAAATTCCCCTGGTGTTTTTGCAAGATGTAACCGGGTTTATGGTTGGGTCGAGGAGTGAACACGGTGGGATAATAAAAGATGGGGCGAAGATGGTGAATGCGATGAGTAATTCGGTGGTGCCAAAGTTTACGGTGATTATTGGTAATTCGTATGGTGCAGGAAATTATGCGATGTGTGGTAAGGCATACGACCCGCGATTGATTGTTGGCTGGCCTACTGCACAAGTGGCGGTGATGGGCGGGGCGCAGGCAGCGAAGGTTTTAGTACAAATAGAAGTAGCATCGCTGAAAGGGAAAGGAGAAGTGATAACGCCAGAAAAGGAGGCGGAACTTTTTAATAAGATTAAGGATAGGTATGATAGTCAGACTTCGCCATATTATGCGGCTTCACGCATTTGGCTGGATGCGATTATTAATCCGCTTGATACGCGGAAATGGATTTCGATGGGGATAGAGATGGCGAATAACTCGCCTATTACGAAGCAGTATAATGTTGGGGTGATACAAACTTAAAAAATATAGACCCCACCCCAGCCCCGCTCCTAAAAAAGGAGAGGGGTGACGAGGTGTAAGGTTGGTTACCAAAGAAATAAAACAATAAATAAAATAATGGAAAATTACTCATATAGTACTTTATCGGAAGCGGTTAATGATTTAACAAAGCGAGGATATACAAATGAATTTAAGATTTGTACGGACGGTGTGGAATGTTCGGGTTTGGAAATAATGTTGTATCCCGACTATTTTGAGATAATGGAATTTTATCGGTTTGAAGGCGATACTGACCCGGCAGATGAGGCAGTAGTATATGCAATAGCATCGAAAGATGGAGCTACCAAAGGTTTAATTGTTAATGGATATGGTATATATTCAGATAAATTGTCGGACGCGATGTTGAAGAAATTAAAAGAACATCATTTATAAAAAAAAACTATTTTTGTGAACTTTAAATAAATAAATAACCAAATGAAATCAAAAATCTTTACACCACGTTTTATATTTGTAGCATCAGCAATATTATTGGCTGCTGTTAGTCGTTTGTTTCCGCACATACCAAATGTTACTCCAATAGCTGCGATGGCATTGTTTGGCGGAGCGTATTTCGAGAGAAAGATATTTGCTTTTGTTGTTCCTTTGGTGGCAATGTGTTTGAGCGATGGCGCAATGGAATTAATAAATGGACAGGGATATCACAGTACAATGATTTATGTTTATGGTGCTTTTGTGTTAACATCATTAATAGGATTGGGAATAAGAAACAAAGTTTCTGTGTTGTCGGTAACGGCAGGTTCGGTTATAGCTTCCTTGTTATTTTTTCTTATTACTAATTTTGGTGTTTGGGCAGAATCGGGGTTTCAACTGGGAGCTGCTGGTTTAGGAACAACTTATGTTATGGGATTACCTTTTTATAGCAATACCTTGCTTGGCGATTTATTTTATAATGGAGTTTTGTTTGGGGCATTTTATTTCGCATCGCGCAGGTTGCCGCAATTGGTAAGGGCTTAAAACAAAGCAGAAGTGGCAGGTTTCTTTCCTGATTGTTTGTAATCTTTATAAAAAACAATACGAAACGAAAACTGAAACACGCCAAAATAAGGGCTCGATTTATCGAAGAATGGTTTAGTAGAATAAGTATATCGGGCAGTAAGGAAGAGGTTTTTTGATACGCCCAATTCGGCACCTACTAACAATCCAATATCATCATCCATATTAGTTTTAAGTACTTCGGGGTGCACACCATTAGCGCGACTACCATCTAAATAATAATATCGTGAAGCAATATATTTTGAATATTGAGCACCGGCGTTAATCAAAATATTGTCGCTTAATTTATACTGGAAATAAACGGGAACATCTAAATATCCGAAGCGGTATTTTATTATTGGTGAGCTGCGTTTTATTGATTTTCCTGTAAATAATACTTCAACACCAATATTTGATTTTTGATTAAGCGTATGTGTATAAACAAAACCTGCGTTAAATAAAATTCCCTGCTGATAAGAAATAGTATCGCGGTATAAGCCAGTACTTGTTAATCCTAATGTGAAAGAAAAAGTGGAAGATGGTTTGTTTGAATAAACTACTTGGGCGAATGAATAATTGAAAAAAAAACAAAGCAAGAATAGGGGAAGTAATATTCTTGTTTTGTTTTTATTAAAGTTAATCATTGGGATAAAATTTTATTCGCTGTTACGGATGTATTCTTTTTCTGTAATTAGTACATCATCCTTGTACCAATAAACAGAACCAAACTTTGTTGTTTTTTGAGAATAAATATGCCCTTCACCATTTTTTACAACGATACGTTTTACAATACTTGCATTAGGGACAGTTTCATAAAACTCGTGTATTCCTTCACCGTATTCATCAGCGAGCGAATTTCTTTTATCATCTTTTTTAACAGGTTCGGGTGTCGCTGCCTTATTCTTTTTAAGTAAGCCATCAATTTCAGCCATTTTATCAAGCGGATATTGTTCGGTAGGTTTAATCAATAAGGCATCCGAG
>CAILDT010000976.1 GCA_903833025.1 uncultured Bacteroidota bacterium
CTACTACAATGGAAATGCTGGAATCAACTAAAATAAAAAACGCTTACAGAAACCGTTTGATTGGATTAGAAAATTGCACTTCCGCTTTTATTATTGATATTGTTTTAAAACCAAAATCGTTCAAATACATCAATTACAATATTTATCATTTCAATAGAAATGATGTGTGGACTGGGATTCATTATACCGCCGAAATGGGATTTGATGGGTATTGCATTTTTGTTCCGAAGTCATCAAGAGGTGGCGAATACGCGGATAGTATGACTATACTTTGTTATATGAAATTTGACCAAGTGAAGCAATGGGCTAACACGTATTCAACTATTCCGAAGCACAGAGATTCGCGAGGGGAAGAATATGAGGAGTTTAAAGAACGTAAAACACAAGAGATTTTGAATCTTGTAGAAAAGAAAATTCCGAATGTTAGAAACATTATTCAATCGTACACTACCTCCACTCCACTTACCTATCGTGATTATATTGGTGCGAAAGATGGCGGATTATATGGCATTGCGAAAGATTATCGCGACCCGCTAAAAACTTTTATTTCGCCAACCACTAAAATTCCTAATTTGTTTTTTACCGGACAGAACCTAAATATGCACGGTGTGCTAGGTGTTACTGTAGGTGCTATACGTACGTGTGGTGTGTTTGTAGGACAAAATTATTTATTGCGAAAAATAAATAATTCCTAATCTTTTAAATTAAACGTTGCCTTTATCGATTTGTAATTCTTAAAATCAGTTGATGGATTTGTACGGCACATCCTCAATGGCATTGTTACTACTTTAAAAGTAACAGTTCCCGGATTAGCAATTACAGTAGCAGTATCAATAGCAGAATAAGAATGTATTTCAATGCTTTTCGAAATTGCCTCGAAACCAAAAGTAGTTTGAACACCATAATCAACGTGAGGAATAGCCGACCAATCGTTTCCATCTTTAGAAAATAAAAACACACCACCACTTAAATCCATTGTTGCTGCTAACGTATCGTGTGCTATCCAAACTGGCGTGCTCAACATCCATTGAGCAGCAGTAACAGTAAAACTATCCACCTGAATTGTATTAAGATTTGTACCTGTGGTTTGGTAATCACCTTTTTTAAGGTAACTCAAATCGCCATCTTTAGTACAGCTATTAAAAATCGATATGGCTACAATACAAGTAAAAATAAAAAGAATTGCTTTTTTCATAATCGGTTTTATAAACTGTTATTTTTTGTTTCGCAAATTATATGTTCGAGCTACCTCTTCGTAATTTTTATAATCAACCTTAGTATTTGGCAACAGCATTTTCGACGGTATTAAAACTACTTTATAAGTTTGGTCACCCGGATTGCCAATAATGCCGCCACCCGTAGCAGCCGCCACCACTATTGTTACCGTTTGCAAAGCAATATTATATTTATACGAATACGATTTTGCGTGATACACATCTGGCAAAGCAAACCAACTGGTAGTAGTGTCGCGCTGTGTGTAAACAAAAACGCCTGCATTTAGGTTAGCCGTTGAAGCCAAATAATCAATATAATACCATTCGTTAGTTAGCGTATCCATTGCCCACTGCGCAGTGTAAACGCTAAGCGGATAACTTTGCACAAAGTTATTATTCGACCCCGTGATAACGTAATTGCCCGCAGGTTGCAATGCACTATCATCATCAGCATCTTTTTTACAGCCATTAAATACAAGTATTAGCAGCGTAACTGGAAGTAGTATCAAAATTACTTTTTTCATTCTTTAAATTTTTATTTATTAATGTACTCGTTTTTTTTCGAAAACAAATGTATGAAATAATGATTAATGGTTAACGCTAAAGCAGTAATGTTTATTGTAACGAGGACAAATAAAAAAGCAGTTCTTAAAAAAAGAACTGCTTTTTATTCAACGTTTTCTCCTCTTAATTAAAATGGAAGAAAAAGAAAACAACAGCCGCCGAAGCTCTTGGCACTCCGCTTGCGCTGCCAATGCTGCTACCCGAACTGTTACGCACAGTACCATCCGATTCAATTTTGCCGATACTACTGCCCGATTCGTTTCTCACCGTTCCGTCCGATTCAATTTTCCCTACACTGCTACCAGAACCGTTACGGATAGTGCCATCCGATTCAATTTTCCCGATGCTACTTCCAGAACTGTTGCGGATAGTGCCATCCGACTCTATTTTTCCGACACTGCTACCAGAACTGTTACGGATAGTGCCGTCCGACTCTATTTTACCGTTGCTACTTCCGCTCGAACTTCTAATGTCCTGCGCATTTACGTTTGCTATGCCTACTAAAAGCATACAAATGGTGGTGATGCTGAATGTAATTTTTTTCATTTTCGTTTGTTTTTAAAGGTTAGTTAATTTTATTGTTCAACAAAGGTAAAATTATTATTCACCAACACCTATTATTTTTTTTCCGCTACGCGAAATGAAACACTAAAATAAAAATTTTGTCAACATACCGTAAACCATTAAGATTAGTCAAAAAAAGTATTGAGAAAATCGCACCCCTCTATTCAATACCTTACGACTTCTTCAAAAACATTGTTTTAAGCACAATATTGTTGCCATCTATCCGGCTGAGCCGATACTAGTGTGCTAAAAAAGGTTATCCCAATTACTGCTGCTATTATTTTCTTCATCATTATTGTATTAAAACC
>CAILDT010000977.1 GCA_903833025.1 uncultured Bacteroidota bacterium
AGAAGTTATTAATTTTATGGCTACTCACGGGCGTGGGTTAATCTGTGCTTCTATTACAGAAGCACGTTGTGCCGAGCTTGGTTTGGAAATGATGGTAACCAATAACACTGCAGAACACAGTACAGCATTTACAGTTTCTGTTGATTTACTTGGTTATGGTTGCACCACAGGTATCTCTGCCAGCGACCGTTCTAAAACTATTAAAGCATTAATTAATCCCAATATTAAACCTGAAGAATTTGGTAAACCTGGGCATATATTTCCTTTGAAAGCAAAAAATGGCGGAGTACTTCGCCGTGCCGGACATACAGAAGCTACAATAGACTTGGCTCGCATGGCTGGTTTTGAACCTGCTGGTGCGTTAGTGGAAATAATGAATGATGATGGCTCAATGGCACGCCTGCCGCAATTGCTTGATATTGCTAAGAAGCACAACCTTAAAATAATTTCTATTGAAGATTTAATTGCTTATCGAATTAAAAACGAAACCATCATTACGAAAGATGTGCAGGTGAAAATGCCTACTCAATGGGGCGATTTTGATTTAATTGCATACCATCAAACTACAAACGACCAAGAACATTTAGCTTTAATAAAAGGCACTTGGAAAAAGGACGAACCCGTTTTGGTGCGTGTCCACTCGTCTTGCTTAACGGGTGATATATTTGGTAGTTGCCGTTGCGATTGCGGTGCGCAGCTACATAAATCAATGGAGATGATTGAAAAAGAAGGTAAGGGCGTTATCGTTTATATGAATCAGGAAGGGCGAGGAATAGGGTTATTAAATAAGTTGAGAGCTTATAAATTACAGGAAGAAGGAAGAGATACTGTGGAAGCTAACGAAGAACTTGGCTTTAAAATGGACGAGCGCGATTATGGAGTAGGGGCACAGATACTGCGTGATTTGGGTATTTGTAAAATACGATTAATGAGTAATAATCCTAAAAAACGCGCTGGACTTATTGGCTACGGGTTAGAAATTGTAGAAAATCTTGCTATCGAAATAGCTTCTAACGAGCACAATAAATTTTATTTGCAAACCAAGAGAGATAAAATGGGACATTCGCTAAAGCTTGATAAGTAGGAGGGAGGCATTACTTCCTCAAAACATATTTATTTACCCCAAACTTTAATAAATAAATCAGCTGACTTAATTTTATCTTCTTCGATATTTTAAAATAAGTTGTTACTCCTTTAAATTTTCGTTCCGAGAGCATAAAAAATAATTTATCCCATCGCCAGTTTACTTGTTTTACAAGTGCTTCGTGATTAAAATAATTATTCTCTTTATTTGTTTTTATAATTTTATCAAACCATAATTTATATTTTCTCACATCTATTGCATCAGGCAACAATTTTTGATAACCTAATGCAATGTGCATCATCAGCTCTTCTTCATTAAATTTTATCCCAAAAGAATTTAAGATAAAACTATGTATTTGTTTTTTTCTTTCTACAACCGAATCTTGATAAAATACAGTTACATTATGTTTCGCCACTCTATACTTGTAAAGCACCTCATCGGTATTTGCATATTTGGTAAAATCTTTTAACCGAAACCACAAATCATAATC
>CAILDT010000978.1 GCA_903833025.1 uncultured Bacteroidota bacterium
GGAAACCAATTGCCCGATTGGGAAGAGTTTAAAGCCATCAATGAAAATAAAATTATTGAAATGGCAGCCAAATTAAAACCAATCCGAAAATACAGAGAATCAATTCCCGATTGGCTCGATGAATTAGGAAACACCGAATTAGGAGATGAAATATGGACAAGAGAACTTGCCGAATTAAATAAAATGGCACAACTTGTATTTCGTGTTAATACCTTAAAAACATCTCGCGAAAAATTACTACGACTATTGGAAGAGCAGGAAATAGAAACCAATGCGGTTGAAAATCACCCCGATGCCATCATATCCTTGAAACGAAAAAACCTTTATTCCCTAAATGAATTTAACCAAGGTTTGTTCGAAATTCAAGATGCTTCATCACAATTAGTTGCTCCTTTTTTAAAAGTAGAATCTAGAATGACAGTGATAGATGCCTGCGCAGGTGCAGGTGGCAAATCATTACACATTGCTGCAATGATGAAAAATAAAGGTAAAATAATTGCAATGGATGTAGAAGAAGATAAACTTGCTGTATTAACAAAACGAGCAAATAGGGCGGGGGTTAACATTATTGCACCCAGATTAATTAATCAAAATACAATTGAACAACTAAAAAATACAGCGGATAGATTATTGTTAGATGCACCTTGTTCAGGCTTAGGTGTACTTCGTCGAAAGCCTTATGATAAATGGAAATTGAGCTTAGCGTATATTAATCAAAAGAAAACAGAACAACAAAAAATACTCACCGAATATTCTAAAATGCTTAAATCGGGAGGGTTTCTGGTGTATGCCACTTGTAGCATTCTCCCAAGCGAAAACCAATTACAGATTGAATTATTTTTAAAGAGCAACCCTGACTTTAAATTTATAGAAGATAGAAAAGTACTGCCAAGTGAAGGTTTTGATGGTTTTTATATGGCTCGATTATTAAAACTATAAATCTCAAAAGCAACAATAAATTTTGTGGTTCAAATCTTTAACCGTAATTTCGGGCTTTTAATCGCGAAATAAATGTTATTAATCGTCAATCAAACTGTTATTATATAATTAGATAATCATTTATGCTAATCACCGAAACACAAACAGCTTCCATTTCTTATATCGATGAATATAGACTTTTAATTAAACTAAAAGAAAATATAGAAATAGATGTGGAGGAAGCAACCGAAAACTACGAGGCAGTGTTAAAACTTACCAAAGGTCAGAAATACGCCGTACTTATTGATGCCCGAGTGCCAGTACAAGTCAGTCCAGAAGCGAGAAAGTACGGCTCCAATCAAGAGCGACAAAAAGATTTAATTGCCCAAGCGATAATTGTAAATACGCTGGCAAATAGGTTAATTGGCAATTTTATTATCAATTTTAACAAACCTTTTGCGCCCACCAAATTGTTTTCTGATGAGGAAACAGCTATGGAATGGTTAAAAGAACAAATTGTAAAGGAAACAAGTTCCAAATTTTCTGAAGACAGAAATGCAGAATGATAAAATCGAATACCACTTTCCTCTGTTTGGCGTAGTGTCCCACTGCATCGCATTTAACAAGGCGTCTTGCCTCAATAAATCACCAATTCTTTTTATCATCGCCCTTCTTTTTATTACCAACACCACCACCGCTCAAAGCTGCAACTCTATGAACATCCAATGGCAAGCCGACATCGGCTCCACCTGTTCCTCAATGGTAATGACAATGATGCACGACACCCAAAACCGCCCATATTTATATGTGGCAAACAAAGAGGCGGGACTGAAAATATATGACATCAGCAATATTGCAGCCCCCAGTTTAGTTTATTTAATCCCTACATTATTGTTTGATACACTCGATGTAATCAACGTTTCGCAAAGCGGAAATTACCTGTTTCTCGCACTTGGCAATACATTTACCAACCCACAAAAAGGTGGTATAGCTATAGTGGATGTTACCAATCCGCTTGCGCCAGTAGTTACCGATTATTATGTAGTGCCTGCATCCTCTAGTGGTGGTGGCATTGTAAAGGTGGAAGGCAATTACGCTTATCTTGGTGCTATGCAAAGCGGCTTGGTAGTGCTGGATGTAAGTAATGTAAACAACATTCAATTTGTTTCGCAATTTATTCCCGATATTCATTTTCCGCCAATCAATAGCCCTAACCCTAACTTATATAATGCACGCGGTATGGAGGTAAAAAACAACATCGTTTATTTATGTTACGATGGCGGCGGCATCCGTATAATAAATTGTGTAACCCACCAAACACCTATCGAAACAGGGCATTGGTGCAACCCTGTAATGTATTCTCCGCTCGACCACGCCAAAGCATATAACAACATTGTGCTGGA
>CAILDT010000979.1 GCA_903833025.1 uncultured Bacteroidota bacterium
CAAATCAACCTAAAAAACCTATTGGTGTTTTCGATTCTGGATACGGCGGATTAACTGTTTTAAAAGAAATAGTGAAACAGCTGCCTGATTATGATTATTTGTATTTGGGCGATAATGCACGCGCTCCGTATGGTACTCGTTCGTTTGAAACAGTTTATGAATATACGCTGGAATGTGTAAAACAATTATTTGCAATGGATTGCGAGCTGGTGATATTGGCTTGTAACACTGCATCGGCAAAAGCATTGCGCAATATTCAGCAAATAGATTTACCAACTATTGCTCCTCATAAAAGAGTGCTTGGCGTTATCCGCCCGACAACGGAAGTGGTGGGTAAGTACAGCAAAACTGGGCACGTGGGAGTGCTGGGAACCACTGGAACTATTACTTCCAACTCGTACCCGATAGAGATTGAAAAACTTTATCCGCATTTAAAAGTACATCAGCAAGCTTGCCCTATGTGGGTTCCGCTGGTAGAGAATAATGAAATAGAAACGGAAGGTGCTGATTATTTTATTCAGAAAAATTTAAATTCTCTTTTATCAAAAGATAAAAACATTGATACCATAATTCTGGGTTGCACACATTATCCTCTTCTTATAAATAAAATAAAAAAGTATTTGCCTGCCGGAATCACCCTTCTTTCGCAGGGCGAAATAGTTGCAAAAAGTTTGGTGGATTATTTAAAAAGACATCCTGAAATGGAACAAAAATGTAGTAGAGGTGCAAACATTAAATTTTTAACTACCGACTCGACAGAGAATTTCGATAAAGCAGCAACATTGTTTTTTGGCGCAGAGGTAAAGTCGGAGCATTCAGGACTATGAAAGATTCACCACTAAGGCACTATGGACACATAGAAACACTTAGTGAAGTTTAGTGTTCTTAGTGCCTTAGTGGTAAAAACTACTCTTCCTTAAACCACCCACTGTACATAATATAATTATCAGCAATCCGGTTTATTTCGCCTTTTATTAAATCCTGATTTATATCTTTTACTTTTTTGGCTGGCACACCTGCATAAATCACACCCGATTCTACTTTTGTATTTTCGAGCACCACAGCACCCGCCGCAATAATGGTGTTACTCCCAATTTCGCAATTATCCATCACAATGGCACCCATACCAATAAGCACATTATCGTGTATCGTACAGCCGTGCACTATAGCGTTATGCCCTATTGACACGTTATTGCCAATTACCGTTTTGGTTTTTTGATAAGTGCAATGTATCACTGCGCCATCCTGCACATTTACTTTGTTGCCCATCTTTATTGAGTTTACATCGCCCCTAACCACAGCATTAAACCACACACTGCATTGGTTACCCATTGTTACATTGCCAACAATAGTCGCGTTTTCTGCAAAGTAACAATCTTTACCAAATTGGGGATGCACCCCTTTTACTTGTTTTATTAAAGCCATCGTTTTTGTTTTTCCTGTTTTTTTATTTTGCAAACATAAACTATTTTATACTCCTATGTCTAAATTTAAAAATCTATATTAAGATAAAAGTTGAATTGTAATTGCGATTGCAAAATGTGTCAATGAATTGGCGCAAACTAAATTTTACAATTTAAAAAAACTTTCTCACTTTTTTTATATTATCAAAAAATTTCTAAAGCAATACTCCCCTAATGCGCCTCCAGCCAGTTTTTACCAGTTCCCATACCTACTTCCATCGGTACATTTAGCCCCGGTATTGCGTTCATCATTCGGTCTCTGATAATAGGTTTTATGGTTTCAAGTTCGTCTTTCCAAACATCAAACACCAACTCATCGTGTACTTGCAGCAGCATTTTCGATTTGAACTTATGCGCCTTAAAATCATTATGAATATTAATCATAGCAATCTTTATCATATCAGCTGCACTGCCTTGTATAGGTGCGTTAATAGCGTTGCGTTCAGCAAAACCTCTCACTGTATGGTTGCTCGAATTAATGTCGCGCAAATACCTTCTGCGTCCCATAATCGTTTCCACATATCCTTTTTCGCGTGCAAGCACAATGCTTTCGTCCATATATTCCTTAATTCGCGAATATTTTGCAAAGTAATTATCTATTATTTCTGCAGCTTCTTTCCTTGGAATATTTAATCGTTCGGACAAGCCGAAAGCTGAAATCCCATAAATAATTCCAAAGTTCACCATCTTGGCTCGGCTACGCATTTCAGATGTTACTTCTTCCAGCTCCACATTATAAACCTTAGCTGCAGTTGCTTTATGAATATCCTGCCCGGATTGAAATGCTTCTATCATTCCTGCATCCTTGCTTAACTCTGCAATAATGCGAAGTTCTATCTGCGAATAATCAGCTGAAAGAAGAATATAATTTTCATCTCTTGCTACAAATGCTTTGCGTATTTCTTTTCCTCTTTCAGTTCTTATTGGGATATTTTGCAAATTAGGATTGTCAGAACTTAATCTTCCTGTAACTGCCACCACTTGATTGTAAGAAGTGTGAATCCGATGCGTACGCGGATTAACCAACAAAGGCAATGTATCCACATACGTGTTTTTTAATTTTACAAGTTCGCGATAGTCTAATATCTTACCAACTATTTCGTGTTTGCCCACCAATTTTGATAATACATCTTCTCCTGTAGCATATTGCCCTGTCTTTGTTTTCTTAGGTTTCTCTACTATCTTGAGATGTTCAAATAATATTTCTCCCACTTGTTTGGGCGAAGAAATATTAAACGGAGCACCCGCCAATGTTTGTATTTCGGTATCTACTTTCAAAATATCAGTTGCCAATTCCAGCGATATTTCTTTTAGGGCATTTTTATCAAGAGATATTCCTTCACCTTCCATTGCCGCCAAAACAGGGATGAGTGGGATTTCTATTTCTTCAAATAACTTCTTTGCGTGAGCAGTTTCTAACATAGGTTCAAACTTATCCTTTAGCTGAAGTGTAATGTCTGCATCCTCGGCGGCGTATTCTTTTATCACTTCCGAATCCACATCGCGCATAGAAGTTTGCACCTTGCCCTTTTTACCAATTAACGTTTCAATAGATACAGGAGAATAGTTAAGATATGTTTCCGCAAGCACATTCATATTATGTCGCATATCTGGCTGAATAAGGAAATGCGCAACCATTGTATCAAACAGTTTCCCTTTTATTTCCACACCATATAAGTTCAAAACCGATAAATCGTACTTGATATTCTGCCCTATTTTGCTAATGTTTTCATTCGCGAACACTGGCTTAAACATATTAACTAACACTTGCGCTTCTGTTTGATCGGCAGAAACTGGAACATAATATGCTTCCGAAACGGCGTATGCAAAAGACATTCCGACCAGCTCCGAATTCTGCGCATCTAATCCTGTAGTTTCTGTATCAAAACAAATAGCCGTTTGATTGTTTAAATCTTTAATAAGTTGTTCAATCTTTTCCTTTGTATCAATGAGGTGGTAGGTATGTGCAACATCTTTTATTGTTTGGAATGAAGCCTCACCACCTGCCTCCTCTCCGAAGGAGAGGAGAAGGTTTCCTGACGGTGTTTCGTTGTTTTCTTCCGTTACTGTTTCCGCCTGATTAAACATATCTGTTTGGTCAGGATTTGTTTTAACAGCTTTTGGTTTTGCCTTTTCGGGAGGAGGAATAGTTTCTGTAGAAGAAGAATTTTGAAACACTCTATCCGCAAGATTCCTGAATTCCAATTCAGCAAACAACTCTCGCAATGCTTCCATATTGGGCTCTTCCATCTCCAATGCCTTTTCATCCAACTCAATTGGCACATCACAAATAATAGTTGCTAACCATTTCGATTGAATGGCTTTATCTTTATTCTGCTCTACTTTCTCTTTTAATTTCCCTTTTAGTTTATCTGTATTTTGTAAAAGATTATCAATACTTCCAAAGTCTTTGATAAGCTGAATGGCTGTCTTTTCGCCTACTCCAGGTATGCCCGGAATGTTATCGGCACTATCGCCCATCAATCCTAATATATCTATTACTTGGTCAACGTTTTGTATATCCCACTTCTTGCATATCTCCGGAACACCCATTATTTCGGCACCATTACCGAGTCGCGCAGGTTTATACATAAATATTTTATCAGAAACTAATTGTCCATAATCTTTATCAGGAGTCATCATATAGGTTGTGAAACCTTGTTTCTCTGCCATCTTAGCAAGTGTTCCAATAACATCATCGGCTTCATATCCTGCCTTTTTAAGTACAGGAATATTAAATGCTTCAATCACTTTGATGATGTAAGGTATCGCCAAGCGTAAGTCTTC
>CAILDT010000980.1 GCA_903833025.1 uncultured Bacteroidota bacterium
GGCATTCCATTTATTTACGGATAGAAAGGTAATTCCGCTTGAAGGACATTGCACTTTAGCCGATTTTAATGCTTCGTTAATTACTTTTAAAGTAAAATACATACTTGCCTGTAACCAACCTGCTTACGAATTATATGATGATAACTTGGTAAAATTGCTAACCAATAACCACCAATTTCAGAAAGTTTGGAATAATGATGTATTTGCAATTTATAGAACTGATACTAATTCTGAATAAAAGATTTTATTGCCGTTGGCAAATATGATTATAATACCCCTCTTTTCACCGAACCGAACCAAATCCTTTCGATACCGTTCCACTTTCTTTCATAATCGTTCTACTCTCTTTCTATTCCGTTCCGCTTTCTTTCATAATCGTTCCACTCTCTTTATATTCCGTTCCACTCTCTTTCATAATCGTTCCACTCTCTTTCTATTCCGTTCCACTCTTTTTCATAATCGTTCCACTCTCTTTCTATTCCGTTCCACTTTCTTTCATAATCGTTCCACTCTCTTTCTTTTCCGTTCTACTTTGTTGTAATTTGGTCTTGCTCAAAAAAAATCGCGCCCCGTTTGTAAGCGGGGCGAGGTAAGGGGCTACCCCGTTACGCCGTATTAACGGTTAATAACAAAAAAAATCCCGCTCTTTAAGTAGAACGGGATTTTTTATTTAATATCCTCCTTTTGAAGAGCCGATGTTTTCTATCGGATGCCAAGTAGTTTTTATTTCTTGAAAATCGAAGATGAAATACGGTCCTTGTGCTTTTATCAATTTTAAATCATTCTCGTAAACAAACACTCTTTTTACGTTTAATGAAGCATTTTCCTTGATGGTTTTAATCTCGCTTTTATTATTTCTGCAATATAAAATGGCATTTACATCTAAGTGCGTTGAAAAATGAGTGTGTAATTCTTCGCTTTTTCCAGTCAATATATTTACAACTCCGGCTGATAAATCAGATGTGTTTAAAACTTCGGCAAAAGTTACCGCGCACAAAGGCATACTTTCGGAAGCAAGCACCACACAAGTATTGCCGCCAGCAATAACAGGTGCAATAGCACTAACCAATCCAATTAAAGACAAATATTCTGAAGCAATAATTGCAACTACACCAGTAGGTTCGGGCACCGAAAAATTATAATGAGAAGACGCAACAGGATTTACAGAACTAAATAACGCTTGGTATTTATCGCACCATCCGGCATAATACACCATCGTATCAATAGCTTCCTCCACTTCATGTTTAGCCGCTTTTACCGGAGTGTTTTGTGCAACAAGTTCAGCAATAAATTGTTCTTTTCTACCTTCCATCATCTCCGCAATACGATATAATATTTGCGAACGATTAAATGCAGCACGTCCGCTCCATCCTCCAAAAGCACCGCGGGCTGCTACAACTGCATTCCTAAAATCTTTTCGAGACGACAAGCAAATGTTCGCAATCACATCTCCTTTTTTGTTTTTCAAAGGATAATATCTCCCCGATTCTGTTCTAGGAAATTGCCCATTGATAAATATTTTGTAGGTTTTTTGTATTTCTATTCTTGGCATAGTGTTGTTGTTTTTACCGCAGAGTTCGCAAAGAAGGCGCAAAGCCCGCAGAGATTATTATAAATTATTTGCTACTCTTTTTATTCCATCAATCATTTTTGCAACATTAAAGTTCAGTAGCAAACCAAGTTTGCAATCTGAAAGTTTTAGATATGTTAGTATTTGAGCTAAGTGAACATCATTAATAAACTCCACTGATTTTAGTTCAATAATAACTTTTTTTTCTATTAATAAATCTACTCGATAACCAATATCTAATTTTACCTCTTGGTAAATTAAGGGTAATGGTTTTTGCCTTTCAATTAATAAACCTGTTTTATTTAATTCGTAGGCTAAACATTCTTCGTATGAAGATTCTAATAAACCAGGACCAAGAACCTTATGAACATTTATCGCACATCCAATTATTACTTTTGAAATTTCGTTTTCTGTCATTCTTTTTATTTATAAGTAGTAACTAGATTTGTTTTTCTTTGCGTACTCTGCTCGTTCTCTGCGCACTCTGCGGTTAAAGCCTCACATAAGGCATCAATCCGTGCAACCCTCCTTCTCTTCCAAAACCACTTTCTTTATATCCACCGAAAGGAGATGTAGGGTCAAATTTATTATAGGTGTTTGCCCACACTACACCTGCTCTTAATTTAGATGTTAGATTAAATATCTTAGACCCTTTATCTGTCCATACGCCGGCAGATAATCCATAAGGAATATTATTTGCTTTTTCAATTACTTCTTCAATTGTTCGGAATGTTTGGATAGTGAGTACAGGTCCAAATATTTCTTCCTGAACCACTCTGTGCGATTGTGAAGCATTTAAGAATAAGGTTGGTTTGCAGAAATATCCTTTGCTCGGTATGCCACACGATGACTGGTAAATATCAGCACCTTCTGCCTTCCCTATTTTCAGATAGTTATTTATTTTCAATAATTGTTCTTTCGAATTAATAGCACCAATGTCTGTGTTCTTATCCATTGGATTACCAACGACAAGGGTTTCCATCCTATCTTTTAATTTCCTTATTACAATATCGGCAACATTTTCTTGCACAAACAAACGTGAGCCAGCACAGCATACGTGCCCTTGGTTAAAAAATATCCCATTCACAATTCCTTCTACTGCTTGGTCCAGCGGAGCATCATCAAAAATAATATTTGCTGCCTTACCCCCTAATTCAAGCGTAAGTTTTTTATCAGTTCCTGCAATTGCTTTTTGAATCATCTTGCCAACATCAGTAGAACCAGTGAAAGCAATTTTATTTATATCAGGATGATTGACTATAGCTGCACCAGTGTGCCCAGCACCAGTAATAATATTTACAACACCATCGGGCAAACCGCTATCTTGAATTAGGTCCGCTAATTTCAATGCAGTAAGAGAAGTAGTTTCAGCAGGTTTTAAAACCACTGTATTTCCCGTTGCTAATGCAGGTGCAATTTTCCAGGCAGCCATTAATAATGGAAAGTTCCAAGGAATAATTTGCCCTGCAACACCCAAAGATTTCGGAGTTCTGTCGGGGAACGCATATTCTAATTTATCAGCCCAACCAGCATAATAAAAAAAATGATTTGCTGCCAATGGAATATCTATATCTCTACTTTCACGAATTGGTTTTCCACCATCCATTGTTTCTATCACAGCAAATTCGCGTGCTCGTTCCTGAATCAATCTTGCAATACGATAAATATATTTTCCTCTTTCTTTAGCAGATATTTTGCTCCACTTATCAAATGCTTTGCGTGCAGCTTTCACTGCTTTGTCCACATCCTTTTCATTTGCTTCGGCTATCTCGGCAATCTTTTCTTCTGTTGCAGGATTATAAGTTGCAAAGTGTTTTTTGCTGTTTGGTTTTACAAATTTCCCATCAATAAATAAATCATATTGTTTCTTCAAATTAATATGCTTAGTGTCTTCCAAAGCTGGAGCATACGCCCAATCTGTTTTGAAATCTAATGTAGGTTGTTTTGTTTTTTTGGTCATTTGTTATATTTTTTTCTCCTTTCACTCCCTCTCTTTCGGAGAGGGCAGGGGTGAGGCTTTTAATCTTTCGAAAAATAATCTATACTTTGATAAACTCCTGTTGTTTCTTTTGCAATTTGCATCAATACATCATTTGCTAAACTACTTGCTCCAAATCGGAACCACTCATTACTCAACCACGCACCGCCTAATGTTTCGCGTAGCATAACTAAATAATGTAACGCCGATTTTGCAGTAGAAATTCCTCCCGCAGGTTTCATCCCTACCATTCTTCCGGTTTTATAATAGTAGTCGCGGATGGCTTCTAACATCACTAAAGTAACAGGCATAGTGGCAGCAGGCGATATTTTACCTGTTGACGTTTTTATAAAATCAGCACCTGCATACATTGCTATTTCACTTGCTCTACGCACATTATCTAATGTAGAAAGTTCGCCTGTTTCAAATATTACCTTTAATCTTGCTTTACCACAAGCTTCTTTTATAGAAGCGATTTCATCAAAAACAAAATTATAATTACCGGATAAAAACTCGCCACGCGAAATTACCATATCAATTTCATCAGCACCATTTGCGACTGCAAATTTAGTATCAGTTATTTTAACTTCGTGAGATGATTGTCCGCTTGGGAATGCTGTTGCCACTGATGCTACTTTTACATTTGTCCCTTTCAACGCATCCTTAGCTATTTTAACCATTGATGGATATACACATACAGCTGCAACGGTTGGCAAACCTGGTATTACATCGTGGAGGTGAGCTGCCTTGTAGCACATTTGTTTTACTTTTCCTTCCGTATCTTTTCCTTCCAATGTTGTGAGGTCAATCATATTTAAAGCCATACTCAACCCTTGTAACTTCGACGATTTTTTTATGCTTCGTGTGGTAAACCTTGCTGCTCGCTCTTCAACACCCACTTGGTCAATGGTTGGGGTGTTTCTGAAATCTGGTAAAATAATAGGGGCACTCATAATTATACTTAATATATACGAGCAAAGGTATTCAAAAAATTCTTTTTGAACTTAGCGTACCATATTTTGTTTTATATTTGAAAAAATCAAATGAATAATATTTCCTGTGAATAACAATATACATAGACTCGAAAAAGAAAAACTAATCAATCAAAAGGGCGTTGCCATTTGGTTTACAGGGTTAAGTGGTTCGGGCAAAACTACTATTGGTGTTGCTTTAGAGAAAGAATTATATACCAGAGGATTGCTCACACAACTTTTGGATGGAGATATTATTCGTGAAGGAATTAATCGCAATTTAGGATTTAGTGATGAAGATAGGAAAGAGAATATCAGACGAATTGCAGAAGTAACTAAACTGTTTGTGAATTGTGGAGTGGTTACTATGTGCTGCTTCGTTAGCCCAACAGAAGAGATAAGAAACGTTGCAAAAACTATTATCGGAGAAAAAGATTTTATTGAAGTGTTTGTTAATACATCTCTCGAAATATGCGAACAACGTGATGTAAAGGGATTGTATGCTAAAGCAAGAAGAGGGGAGATAAAAGATTTTACTGGAATTGGTGCCCCTTACGAAATCCCTTTGCATCCATTTATAGAAATAAAAACAAACGAAATGAATGTGGATGAATGTGTGAAAATGATAATAGAAAAGATTATCAGCAGAATAAAATAAAAGGGAATGAACCAGCACCACCTAAGCCATTTAAAAGAATTAGAAAGCGAAAGTATTTTTGTTTTGCGCGAAGTGGCAGCACAATTCGAAAAACCAGTATTACTTTTTTCAGGAGGAAAAGATAGTATTGTTTGTTTCCATTTAGCTCGCAAAGCGTTTGCACCAGCTAAAGTCCCGTTTCCTTTATTACATATTGATACCGGACATAATTTTGAGGAAACAATTATTTATCGTGATAATTTAGTTACTAAATATGGCGCACAGCTTATTGTTGCTTCCGTTCAGGATAGTATAGATACTGGGAGAGTAACCGAAGAAAAGGGATTTAATGCAAGCCGTAATGTGTTGCAAACGGTTACTTTGCTTGATACAATTGAATCTTATAAGTTTGATGCGCTGATTGGTGGTGCACGAAGAGATGAAGAAAAAGCAAGAGCAAAGGAACGTTTCTTTTCGCATCGCGATGAATTTGGGCAATGGGACCCAAAGAACCAACGCCCCGAACTATGGAATTTATTTAATGGTAGAAGAAATATTGGCGAACATTTTCGTGTGTTCCCGATAAGTAATTGGACGGAGATGGATGTGTGGCAATACATATTACAAGAGAAAATAGAAATCCCTTCTTTATATTTTACACATCAGCGCGAATGCTTTATTCGTGATAAAGTTATTTATGCGCACGCCAATGTTATTCCGCTTAAACCAAACGAGAAGGTAGAAACTATGCAAGTGAGGTTTCGTACCATTGGCGATATTAGTTGCACTGGTGCTGTGCTTTCATCAGCAGCTACAATTGAAGAGATAGTGGAAGAAGTTGCGGCAACACGAACTACAGAACGTGGTAGCCGAATAGATGATAAACGCAGCGATGCAGCAATGGAAGACAGAAAGAAACAAGGTTATTTTTAGAAATTGCAAATTATAAATGGCGAAGAAACAACATCCAATATCTGACATCGAACATCCGTCTTATTTAGATATGGATTTACTCCGCTTTACCACAGCAGGCAGTGTGGATGATGGTAAGAGTACACTTATAGGAAGATTACTGTACGATTCCAAATCAATATTTGAAGACCAGTACGAAGCCGTGAAAGCCACCAGTAAAAAGCGCGGCGATGAATATGTAAACCTTGCTTTATTAACTGACGGCTTGCGTGCCGAGCGCGAACAGGGCATTACCATTGATGTTGCGTATCGTTACTTTGCTACTCCGAAACGGAAATTTATTATTGCGGATACTCCCGGACATATTCAATACACGCGCAATATGGTTACTGGTGCAAGTACTGCTAATGCTGCATTAATTTTAATTGATGCTCGCAAAGGGGTGGTGGAACAAACGAAACGACATTCATATATTGCATCACTACTTCGTATTCAGCATATTATTATTTGCATTAATAAAATGGATTTGGTGGAATACAAGGAAGATGTTTTTAAAAATATTAAAAAGGAATACGAAGAATTTGCATCCCAAATAAATATTACCAATGCCCACTTTATCCCTATTAGTGCATTAAGCGGAGACAATGTAGTAACGGCTTCTAAAAATATGAAGTGGTTTAAAGGTAGAACAGTGTTGGCACTTCTCGAAAGTTTATCGTTGCCCGAAATTAATAATACTGATGCTGCACGGTTTCCGGTGCAATATGTTATCCGCCCAATTGGCAATGAACATCACGATTACAGAAGTTATGCCGGACGAATTGCTTCTGGAGTTTTTGCAAAGGGTGATGACGTAACCATATTGCCAAGTGGTATTACTTCCAAAATAAAATCGATTGACTTTGGTGGCAATAAGCTCCAACAAGCTTTTGCACCAATGAGTGTAGCGTTTACCTTGGAAGACAACATAGACGCTTCGCGTGGCAATATGATTGTGAAATCGGATAACAACTCAACAGTTACTCACGATATTGATTTAATGATTTGTTGGTTAGGCGATATAAAACTGATGGAGCATAGCAGAAAATTTATTCTCAAACATACCACCAATGAAGTGCGCTGTATAATAAAAGAAGTGCGTTACAAATTAAATATAAACACACTACAGAAAATAGAAAACGAAAAAGTAATTGGTATAAATGATATTGCTTGTATTGCCATACGCACCACTATGCCCGTAGTGATTGATAAATATAGTAATAACAGAATTACGGGCAGTGTTATTTTAATTGATGAAAGCTCGAATGTTACAGTAGGAGCGGGAATGATTTTGTAAAAGCGATTAGCTATTAGTGATAATTGTTTATTACAACATCACCTTTTTAATCATCTCGATGTGCGGAATATTATCTTCCATATACTCTTTGCCAACAGGCACAAAACCCATTTCAGCATAAAACTCTTTTAAATAAACCTGCGCACCAATGCGCACTTGCACATTGCTATAAAGCAATTTTATTTTTTCTAACGCCTGCACCATTAGTTCCTTGCCAACGCCTTTGCCTCTTATCTTTGGCGAAGTAACCACTCTGCCAATCGAAACTTCTTCGTACGAAATTCCGGCAGGCACTATTCTGCAATACGCTAGCACATCGTCCATCTGACTGAACCCTATTAAGTGAAATGATTTCGCATCCTTGCCATCAGCATCCTGATACACGCAGTTTTGCTCCACCACAAACACCTCATTGCGAAGCTGCAATATTTTGTAAACCTCTGATGATTTCAGGTCTTTAAACTTTTTTATTTTCCAAGAGTGAATCAAATTTGTATAGTGTTAGTAGCGTAAATAATTAGTTGCCCGAAAAAAACTTTCAGGGCAAAAAGCAAAAGAAATGTGAGGGAAAATTAATGCCCAATAAATGTTTTGTAGGCAGCGGCGTCCATCAAATTAGCTACTTCAGCGGCATCTTTCATTTCCACTTTTATCATCCAGCCGGCACCATAAGCGTCTTTGTTAACCGCTTCAGGGTTAGTATCCAGCCCTTTGTTAACTTCAAGCACAATACCAGAAACAGGCATAAATAAATCAGAAACAGTTTTCACAGCTTCCACCGTTCCAAATATTTCTTCGTGCGCTAACTCTTCGCCTTCGGTAGTAATATCCACATATACAATGTCGCCAAGTTCGCCTTGCGCAAAATCAGTAACACCTACATACGCTATGTTGCCTTCCACACGCACCCATTCGTGGTCTTTGGTGTATTTTAAGTTTTCAGGAAAATTCATAATACTATTTTTTATTTGTTTTTAATGAGGTGCAAATTTATTATTAATTGTTTAACTATGGAGATTAAAAATAAAAAATAATTATCTTTTATTCACCACATTTCTCTTCTCCTCTTCTATCTTCCTATAGTTGCGAAAGCAATACTGAAATAATAGTTAACGGTTAACCATTGTTTTCAAACCTCGCAATATCCACTTCATTATTTAAAGCAATTTCACCTGCCATAAAATCAACAAAATGTTTTGCGAAATAAGGCGCAAGCATCACTCCTTTTGTCCCCATTCCATTAAAAACGGCAAGCGAATTATGTTGAGGATGCAAACCAATTAATGGTCGGCGGTCAATTACGGTAGGTCGTATCCCAACTTCGTGATTAATAATTTCGAACTTAACTTTTAGTACTTTATTCAATTTATCTATCAAATCTATTTTCCCTTTCTCGGTTGTTTGTTCCGTTAAATCGTTCCATTCATAAGTAGCTCCCACTTTATATGTATTGTTGCCGAGCGGCAAAATAAATACGCCTTTATTAAGTACAAATTCTTCATTTATAATAGCATCATTAATTTTAATAGTAATGATTTCTCCTTTAGTAAGCTTAAATGGTAACCAAGAGAAGTAAGGATTATCAATGGTTTTATATCCTTCACAAAAAATGATTTTATCTGCTTCAATGTTTTTATAAACAACTTTATTATCTGAAATAATTAATTGATTGTAATCAAATTTTTCTTCGAGAAGAAAATTATTTTGCTTAAAATAATTACGGAACGAATCTAAATACACAGCAGTATTTAAATTGCCACCAAACAATATTTCGGAAACACCAAGCGGATTGTAAATAATATCATTCAAAAAATCATCGTGAATAGTTTTGCTTAAATACTTTCCTACGTCTTCATTCACTTTTTTGTCCCATAAAATCCTTTCCTGTTCTTCAGCAAAAGGTTTTACAATTCTTTTTTTGAAATAAAATTTGGTATTCAAAAGCAATTCCGCATCTGCATAAAATCCGTCCATAAAAGGCAACAACTCATCAGCCATCCAGCTTTTAACAAGCCTTTTAAACACAACGGGGTTGTACAACCCAGCAGCAATTCGCGATGCTTGCGAAAGGGAAACATCATCAATAATTAATATTGATTTATTTTGATTTAATAAAGTTTGAGCAAGTATAGTGCCTGCAAGCCCTTGCCCAACTATTATGTAATTTACTTGTTTCATTTAATATTACTTTTGTCCTGCAATTGCGAAAAGCAAATTAGGAGGAAAAAACAGGATGCAAAATTACCGATATATCTTTGAATAAAAGTTTTTAACTTGCCGATGAATTTTAAAATATATGAATCAGATAAAAGAAAAAATAATAATAGGAGGAAGAGAATTAATTGATTTTCCTGAATTAAGATTGTACGGCATAGAAGCAAAGATAGATACCGGCGCATATACATCAGTGTTGCATTGTCACGATATACGCGAAGAAAGCGGAGTGTTGCATTTTTATTTTCTCGACCCTACACATCCCGAATATACTAATCAGGAACAAAAGTTTACGGAATACACACAACGAGAAATAAAAAATTCGTTCGGCGAAATAGAAAATCGTTACGTCATAAAAACAATAATTAAAATAGGAAGCAAAAGAATAAAATCTGTAATTTCGCTGACAGATAGAGGAACAATGCGTTACCCTGTTTTAATTGGCAGGCGACTTTTGAAAAATAAATTTATTGTTGATGTGAGCTTAGTAAATAATCTTTTAAATAAATAAAAATGAAAATTGCAATTTTATCACGAGGACCAAAACTATACTCCACCCGAAGAATATTAGAAGCAGCCGAACAGCGAGGACACGAAGTTGTTGTGCTTGACCATTTAAAATGTGTGCTTGGGATAGAAAAAGGCAACCCGCATATATTTTATGGCGGGAAAGAAGTGCTGGGCATTGATGCTGTTATCCCCCGGATTGGCACTTCTGTAACATTCTACGGGGCAGCCGTGGTAAGGCAGTTCGAACAGATGAAAGTTTTTTCTTCTGTTGAATCACAAGCATTGGTTCGTTCGCGCGATAAGTTGAGAAGCTTGCAACTGTTAGCAAAAGCAGGAATAGGTATGCCCAAAACAGCATTTGCATCTATCCCAAAAAACATTGACAACGTAATTGAAATAGTTGGTGGCGCGCCAGTGGTAATAAAACTGTTGGAAGGCACGCAAGGCATAGGAGTGATATTAGCAGAAACTCATAAATCTGCGAAATCAGTTATCGAATCTTTCCTCGCATTGAAAGCAAATATATTAGTGCAGGAATTTATTAAAGAAGCCGGAGGTGCTGATATTCGTGCGTTTGTAGTCGATGGTAAAATTGTTGGCGCAATGAAACGACAAGGATTGCCGGGCGAATTCAGAAGTAATTTGCATCGTGGCGGCAGTGCTTCTGTTTTAGAATTAAGTAAAGAGGAGCGCGAAACCGCTATTAAATCAGCAAAAAAATTAGGTCTTGCTATTGCAGGAGTTGATATGCTTCAATCTTCGAGAGGACCATTGGTGATGGAAGTAAACTCTTCGCCCGGATTAGAAGGCATAGAAGGCGCAACAGGTGTGGATATTGCAGCTAAAATAATTGAGTATGTAGAAAGAAATGAGTTTAATCACGAAGCATAAAATTGATAAATGCACTATAAAAACAAAGACTTATTTATAAACGGTGTAGATATAAAACCTGGCAACTCTGCGCAGATAAGTTTAAACTGGTATCAGCTTCCTACCAAAACAATTATTGAAATTCCTGTTTCTGTCTATCGTTCAAAACACCCTGGTCCTGTATTGTTGATTCAGGCAGGGATGCACGGTGATGAAATAAACGGGATTGAAATTGTGAGGCGATTAATTACTCGCGATGATGTGCAACATCTGCTATGTGGCAGTATCATTGCAATTCCGATTGTAAACACAGTTTCGTTTTTATACGGCACCCGCGATTTGCCTGATGGTAGAGATTTAAACAGATGTTTTCCTGGAACTAAATCTGGTTCGTTAGGAAGCAGAATAGCGTATGATTTGATGAATGAAATAATTCCGCAAATTGATTTTGGAATTGATTTTCATACCGGAGGTGCCAAGATTAATAACTACCCCCAAATACGATGCGTGTTTAATAATGAAACGAATTTAGATTTAGGAAAAAAGTTTTCTCCGCCTTTAATTATTAATTCTCCTTTTAGAGATAACACATTACGCAAAGAAGCTTCCAGAAAAGAAAAATCTATTTTAGTTTTTGAAGGTGGCGAATCATCCCGTTTCGATTACCTTTCCATTAATGAAGGAATGAATGGATGTTTGAGATTAATGAAACATTTTAAAATGCTTGATTTGGATTTACCCAATAATCCAACCGTTTATCTTAACAAAACTTCGTGGGTGCGTGCAAAATCTTCAGGAATGTTTCACTTAGCAAAAACAAATGGCGCACACATTTTAAAAGGAGATATAATAGGTATGATTTGCGACCCTTACGGTGAACATCAGGAAAAATTAATTGCTCCGCACGATGGCTATATTATAGGAACAAATAATCAGCCGGTAGTTAATCAAGGAGATGCCCTGTTGCATATTGGCGTGGAAGATTAACGGAAATCTTTTACTTTATTACTCCTAACTCTTTCCCCACTTTTGAAAAAGCAGTAATCGCTTTATCAATATGTTCTTTTTCGTGAGCCGCTGAAAGTTGTACACGTATGCGAGCTTGCCCTTTTGGGACAACAGGATAAAAGAATCCGATTACATAAATTCCTTCTTTCAATAATTTATTTGCAAACTCCTGGGCTAATTTTGCGTCATATAACATTACAGGAATTATTGCAGAATCACCATCCTTAATTTCTAATCCTACTTTTTTAATCTCCTGTTTAAAATAATTTATGTTCCATTCTAATTTATCACGAAGTGTAGTTGCTTCACTAAGCATATCCAACACCGCAATGGAAGCACCAACAATATGTGGAGCTAAAGAATTAGAAAATAAATAAGGGCGCGAACGCTGACGAAGTAAACTAATGATTTCCTTTTTGCCTGACGTGAATCCTCCCATCGCACCACCAAGTGCCTTTCCGAGTGTGCCCGTAATAATATCCACACGGTGCATTACATTTTTTAATTCCACAGTTCCTCTTCCTGTTTTACCAATAAAGCCAGTAGCGTGGCTTTCGTCCACCATCACCATCGCATTGTATTTATCGGCTAAGTCGCAAATTTTATCTAACGGGGCTACAAATCCGTCCATTGAAAATACGCCATCAGTAACAATCAATCTAAAACGTTGTGCCTGTGCTTGTTTCAACTGCTCTTCCAAATCTTCCATATTAGAATTTTTGTAACGATAACGTTGTGCCTTACATAATCGCACACCATCAATTATAGATGCGTGATTTAATTCATCCGAAATTATTGCATCTTCTTCGCCAAGCAATGGCTCAAATATTCCACCATTGGCGTCAAAACAAGCAGCATATAATATAGTGTCTTCTTGTCCAAGAAAAGTAGAGAGCTTTTGTTCCAACTCTTTATGAATATCTTGTGTGCCGCAAATAAAGCGAACACTGCTCATTCCATAACCATTTTTATCTAATGTTTTGTGAGCAGCTTCTATAACCTTGGGATGAGATGATAATCCTAAATAATTATTAGCACAGAAGATTATTACTTCTTCAC
>CAILDT010000981.1 GCA_903833025.1 uncultured Bacteroidota bacterium
ATATATAAATATAAACTAATAAATTTAATGGATGTGCAGACATCTATTAAATTTATGATAAAATTGAAATAAAGATATCTCTCCCTATATCTATTATTAACCCTGTCAACCTTTAACAAAATGGCTTCTCCTACAAATACAATTGATTACATCACGAAACAAACCAAATTGACCAAAGACGAATGGGACAGTATTGAAGTGCCTCTTGCGCCAGCTGAAACGCAAATATTATCACTCATTCAAGCCGGATTTCATGACGTGAATATTACGCGCAATTCTACGCCGACATTATTACAGCATATGAAAATTACTATAACACCGGCCATTGAAGAATATATTTATAAACTGCATTTCCAGCAGCCACTGGCCGATTTATTGAAGAAATATGGCTTGCCGTCTCCGACAACAACTAGCGGTGCCGAGCAAAAACAAAAGGACACGATGAAGCCTTTAAAGAAAGCCGACTTGATTCGCCTAGAAAATACCCAAAAGCACATTGAAGAGCATAAACAGACGCTCTTTGAGTTTATTCTTTTAGAACTCTTGGAAAAATGTCTTTTGAATAAAACAGAAATTACAAATAAAAAGAGTAAAAAGCAGCAGCAGCAGCAGCAGCCCCAGCATAATTGGCTCTTCTATTACTATACGCTGCATAAATTACTCGGTTACAAGATCGACACGTGTAATACTATTCTGCGCCAACAAGTCAATAATATATTAACCGCACTGGTTGTCGTCGATGCGGAGCTAATGAAAACAATGCTCGCCGCTGGGCAGCATCTCATTGAGAAGAATGAATATCTCTTGAAATACGCCGACGAGACGCTGTATGATCACCAGAAACAACTCTTCACGCTGTGTAAGCAGCCGAATCCGAAGCTGGTCTTATATATTGCGCCGACCGGTACGGGCAAAACGATGTCACCCCTCGGCTTATCGGAGAAATTCAAGGTCATCTTCGTCTGCGCCGCTCGCCATGTCGGCCTAGCCTTGGCAAAAGCAGCCATCTCGATGCGGAAGAAAATCGCCTTCGCCTTCGGCTGTAAAGATGCGGAAGATATTCGGCTCCACTATTATGCGGCGAAAGAATACACTATCAATCAGAAAAGCGGCGGCATTGGCAAAGTCGATAACTCGCAGGGCGAAAAAGTCGAAATTGTCATTAGCGATGTGCAATCCTATTTGCCGGCGATGCTCTATATGCTCGCGTTTAACCCGAAAGAGAAAATCATCTTATACTGGGACGAACCGACCATCACAATGGATTATAACGAACATGAATTGCACGCCACGATCCAGCGCAATTGGCAAAACAATTTGATACCCAATGTGGTCTTGTCCTCGGCGACGCTGCCGCAGAAACACGAACTAAGCGACACAATTACGGATTTCTGTGCGCGCTTTGATAACGCGGACGTAAATGAAATTGTCAGCTATGACTGTAAGAAAACGATTCCGCTCATTAACCGTGAAGGGTTTGTGGAAATGCCGCACTATTTGTTCGCGGATTATGACAAAATTGGGGAAGTCGTTGAACACTGCTTACAATATAAGACCTTGTTGCGGTATATTGATTTACAAGAGGCGATTCAATTCATCTTGCTCGTAGAGAAAATGGAAAGTCAAGACGAAAACATCATACAGAGCGACCGCTACCGCTTATTTAACAATTTCAATGAATTGGAGAATCTCAATATGTATAATATAAAAATGTTTTATTTGCAATTGCTGGGTAATTTGCAGCCAATCGCTTGGTTTAAATTGTATAAAACACTGCAAGACAGCCGACAGAAACGGTATGAATCCAATGTGAATATTGTGACGACCGATGCGCATACGCTCACGGATGGTCCCACGATCTTCTTGGCCGAGGATGTGAATAAAATCGCGCAATTCTATATCCAAAGCGCCGGCATTCCCGAGTATGTGACGAAAGATATTATGGAAAAAATCCAGTATAATCGCCAACTCAATGAGAAAATAAATGTCATGCAGAAAAAGTTTGAAGATGGTACGGCTATGCCCGATAAAGGCGGTGAGAAAGATTCAAAGGGTGGCGGTGGCGGTGGTGGCGGTGGTGGCGGTGGTGGCAGTGGTGGCAAGGGTAGCAAAGGCACACAAAGAGAAGACAGAATCACGCCGGAAATGAAACAATTAAAACAACAGATTGAAGAACTGCAATTGTGTATGAAAATGGTTGTCTTAAATCCGACATATGTACCGAACACGCGCGATCATTTATATAAATATGCGCCGAGTAAAATCGATCAAAAAAATGTTAACAATTCGCCTTTTACCTGTAATGTCTCTGAGCATATGGTGGAACAAATTATGCAAATCACTGATATCGCCGATTATTGGAAACTTTTACTAATGATGGGTATCGGCGTTTTCGCCGCCCATAAAAGTACTCGCTATGTAGAAGTAATGAAACAGTTGGCGCAAGACCATAAATTGTTTATGATTATCGCTTCGACTGATTATATTTATGGCACGAATTATCAACTGTGTCACGGCTATATTGGTAAAGATTTAGGTAACATGAGCCAAGAAAAATGTGTACAAGCCATGGGCCGCGTTGGGCGGAATAAATTGCAGCAGGATTATAGTGTGCGCTTTCGCGATAATGAACTGCTGTATAAATTGTTCCAACATCAGGAGAATAAACCGGAAGTTATTAATATGGGGCGGCTCCTTGGTATGGGGGATAACTCCCCGCCAGCTTCGCAAGCCACGCCCCCTCTTTAAATGGAGGCTCTGCAAACAGTTTCGCAAGCCTCACCATCGTTTTAAATGGGGGCTCTGCAAACAGCATTTTAGATTAACTAAAAATAATTTTGTTTGCGTGGTTTACTTGATATTTTTTTTCATCTTATAGTAGCATAAAAATATACTATATGATTATATTATAAGAAAAATGGATACATTATCGATGTATGATAGGGCTAGTAGTGCTCATGATGGTTATGAAAATGTAATATTAGAAGATGATATGCCAATGCCGGATAAAATAACGGTTGCTAGTTATAATATGAGTTTTATGAGCGATAAAGGATTTAAGAGTAGTGATAGAAATTGGTCGAGTGAAGGTGCATTTTTGTCTAGATTGGACCCAGCCGGCTCACGTGATTATTGGTTAAATGCCTTAGAATTATTAAATGACTTTATGAAAAAGCATAATGATTGTATTATTGGATTGCAAGAACTTAATCAAACCGAACCAAATAGTAAACAAGGAAGTGATGCAATTAATACAATGTTACAACAGCATGACGGCTATATACAAGTAGGGAATTTTGTCGAAGCTAAAGATGATACGCCTGGATTAAGTATAATTTATAATGAAAAAATATTTGGCAAGGTTATTAAAAAGCAAATATATGATCTTGTGAAGGGTAAAGGGCGACCTAGATTATTTGTGTTAACAGAAAAAGGTTATTTATTTATTAATATACACGGAAATCAGGATGCAAAAAAGACAACTGAAAAGGATGTATTTAATAGAGTAATTATTAGAGATAATGTTAACAATTTAAAAAGAGATTTAAATGATTTTTTAATAAATGAAGACATAACCAAAATAGAGGGAATATTTCTTATGGGTGATTTTAATGATCGATATGACGCAATTAAAGATATTGAAATTTTACCTAATAGAACTTTAAAATATAAGGGGGATGCGCCTAAATCGTGTTGTTATAATTGGGATAGCAGTTGTTCTTTAAAACGATATAATGAATTCGATTTAAAATATGGTTATTGTAATAAACCAGATAAGGATGTAATGTTTGATGAATCTCAAATTGACAAAGAAAACAACCCTATTAAAAAATCTATGAATGATAATGAAGGAGCAAAATTAAATTATAAGTATAGAGGAGATAAAGTGTTTGGCGAAAATCCTTTCACCGAAATTAAAATTTTTGATAATACTAATACAAAAATTAGTGAAGAAAGCGACCATCAAATGGTATATGCTGTTTATAATACAAAAAAATTAAATGTAACCGTTAAAGATTTAATAAGTAAATTTAATAATCCAACAGGCGGCCGATCTAAAAAACACCCTCATAAAACACGAAAAGGCATGCAACAGAAAAAAACTCGGCGTATACAGAGAAAGAATAAAATAAATAGAAAAACAAACAAAGGAAACAAACAAAGGAAAAATAGAAAAACTAAACGTCGAATGTAAATAATATATTCATAAAAATATTACGTATTATTATGAACACTGTAAGAAATAAAAATGTTAAAAGAAATGTAAAGACAACAGTAAAAAAAGTAAAGAGAGAGAAAATGACCGCCGGCGAGCCACTTGTCGAGTACGTGCGGAATAATATGGTCGAATCCTTACACTCGGGGCATTTACTCATATTAAATAAAAGCGGCCAAGTCCATTTCAGTTTAGGTAAACCGCAAACCCTCATCTATCCGCGTTCAGCTATAAAAGCGATCCAAACCTCGGCGATGGTCCGGCTCGGTTTAAATTTACCGCCCGAATTAATCGCTCTAGTATGTTCGTCGCATATTGGCACGCCAATGCATCAAGCAAAAGTCAAAGAAATCTTAGCCACGGTTGGTTTAAATGAAGCCGCTTTGAAAAACACGCCTTTACCCACCGCTTTATCGGCGCCTTGTAGCGGAAAACATGCCGGCATGATCGTCACCGCGAAAATAAACGGCTGGAGTATAGCCAATTATAAAAACCCGCGCCATCCCGTGCAAAAAGCCATCAAAAAAGAATTGGAAATCTTAAGCCAAGAGCGTATTATAAAAATCGCGGTTGATGGGTGCGGGGCGCCTTTGTTCGCTATTACGCTAAATGGGCTGGCCCGTGCCATCCATAATTTATTGGTTTCGCCCGATCCAGTGCACCAACGCGTCGTAAATGCGTGCAGGGATTATCCGGTCATGGTCTCGGGCGAAGGGACTTTGCCGACCGTAGCAATGCAAGAAGTGAAAGGTCTTTTTGTCAAAAGCGGGGCGGAAAGTGTTCTCGTGGCGGGACTCTCGAATGGGTATACGATTGCGTGGAAAGTGAGCGACGGGTCGGATCGCGGCGAGCAAGAATTATTAGCCGCGGCGCTGAAAAAGATTGGTCTAAAAGGAGCGCTCACCCCTTCATCTCGGCTAAGTGGCTGGGAGAAAAACACGCAAATACGCGCACTGAAATAGGGGGATAACCCCCTACGACCCCCTCTACGGTTATTTATTTGGAAGAGGCTGGGTGTAGAACTTGCGCCGCGAATCTCACCCAAGCGGACGCAACAATAATTAACAAAGTTTTCCCCCATATGGAGGAGTGGGGGTGTAACCCCTAACCGAGACGGGGGCGTGGGGGTGTAACCCCCATATCGAAGGTCTCAATCTCTCCCGCCGTACTCTTTGAAGGCCCGCCGCCAAAAATGCTTTGTTTCTGCGCTTTATATAAATTATAATTCGCGACAATCGGATTCAAAAAACGCGTCAACCAAAAAAAGAGAACTAGAAACCCAATATAATTTCTATACGGCCAACTGCTAAAACCGCACAAGGCGATCGCTATAGCGAGCAACACATACATTATCAGCTGCGCTTTATCAAACATTTTTTCGATTTCCAATTTCGTCTGCATCCCTCTAGCGAAATCATCGTCCATAAATTGGAAAAACACCATACCGGTTTGCCCTGTCGGTTCAAAATAATATTCGTAAAAAGGCCGCTTGGTTCTTTTCCGAATAAACCAGTCGACGATTTTCTGCGGAAACAAGTAAATAATCGGCAACTGCGTAAAACATTTATACACATAATACGGCTTAAATTTCATCTCCTCGGTTAAATTATAGTCCCATTCTTTCTTCAGAAAAATATTATTCACATTGTTTATCAAGTCCGCATTCTCTGTACTGAGCAAATATGCTCCGCCGCGCGCTAGCCGTAAGCCGACTTCGATAATTTTATTATCGCGAGACTGTACATTGACAATGCCGGTATGTTCATTCAGATGTTGCTTGACCCACTCACTGATAATGGCGGGCGGTTCAGACTCGGGCGAAATGTATTTATAATCGTCACTAAACCCGTTTTGTTTTTCGGAATAAATATAGGTGATTTGATGGACGATTTTGCCATTTAAGAGGATATAATCGGTCATCAATTCGCTCGCGTCAATAAATTCAGACCACATCATATCGGGATAATGGACATATTTTCGTAACTCTTCCTCGTTATTAATTTTGAAACAATTTTTTGAGGAAGCGCTTAAATGCCCCCAGCGGGGTTTAATGAAAATCGGATACTGGACTTTTTTCTCCTTGCCCGCGAGTTTTTCTAGGCGACCGGCTGGCAAGCCTTGACTCTTCACGACCCATAATTTATCATAGACATTTTGATAGCGGGGATAGCGATGATAACAAGCTTTATCAAAAAAGGGCATTTTATCAGCGAGATGTGTTTTAAAACCGTCGATATAGGGATTAAAATAGCCCATCATAGAACACCATCTCTCTTCATAAGGCATTAAGGATTTGAATAAGTCGGGCATATATTAATATATAATAAGAAAAGGTATTATATATTAATTTTTTTGTAATAAATGAAAATCATAAACCCGCTGCCGCATAATTAAATAATGCTGATACCGTTCTGCCGGCAACTCTTTTTCAAAGACTTTGCAGTTTCCGGTCGCGATCACTTCGACTTTCTTCTTAGTGACTCCAGATTTTGGATTCGTTTGTATTATAGTATTGAAAATTTTGATCGTCGGCCAACCGTCTAAGACCTTTTCGAAAATGTAAATGACTTCTTCACCAGTAATCGCACGCTTCTCGGTACGTTTTTTAATTCGACGATCTTTTTTGGCAATAAGAAAATTCTCTTTATGTTTGTTTATATCCTTTACAATAGTATCCATTATTTACTAATAGTAGATACTATTTATATTCTCTATGAAAGGCATTAATTAACGTTTCATAATGTTTGTATTTTTCTTCATCCATTTCACATCTATAAAAAGGCATTTTATTTTGACTCATTGCGCGTTTAATATTTTTTACAATATCGGGCGTTAAATCGTTTTTAATTTTAGCTTTAAGTCTCAGTTCATCTAGATGTAACAAAATCGCCATAGGCTTTTCCCCTGCAATTGTTTTATCAATCACAATAAACATTTCATCTAGAGTTATTCTCCGTTTATTAATGTTTTTTTGTTCCTGTGTTAGTGTCTCTCTTTCCTCTTTGACTTCTGTTCGGCAAACAACGCGTCCCGTTTTAACACATGTTACTGTATGACGTGTTAGACCAGTTATTTCTTCTATTTCTTTATTTGTTTTTCCTTCACTAATTAATTCTCTGATTTTTAAAATTGTTTCATCACTTATACCATTTTTTG
>CAILDT010000982.1 GCA_903833025.1 uncultured Bacteroidota bacterium
ATATTGATTACCAACAACATGATAATATGTATACTAATATAACACATGAATTGAATACTATCACGGGAACTGTATGTATTGAAAATGACGCATTTCAATTTATGGAGGCCCCCCCAGGTTCTCTAATGAACGCCGACGCAAATTATATGGTTGCTTGTATACAACCAAATGCCTATTACACTGTAAGCATTCAAGTTCCGCGGGTCATGTGTTCAATTGGTTACAATAAAGAGAGTGAACACCCATGGATAAATGAGCAATATGATTTGCGATATGCCAGTTTGAGCATTATTTCTACTACAGCACCCAGACCAACAATTGTGTCATACGTTATACCGTGTGATATAATTGTATATAATGTAGAAATATATGTTTCCAATGATGTGCCATTGCCAGGATTATTGTATCGTCAATTGTTGCCCAATCCGTCATTTGAAGAAAGCATTGAATACGCAAAAAAAAAATGTTACGATTATGTGAACAGTATATATGACATATATTGTATTCAAATATTGATGGGTGATTATTATCCGCGATTATTTCCGGCACAGACTGAAGTTGTCCTTGAAAAAATCGACTGACCTGTGGATTCCTTCTTGTATATCGATAAATTTAAGGTCTTGTATCTTATTTTTCAATTTTTCATTACTTGCCGTCTTTTTAAATTGTCCATCAGCATATTGTTTCTTAAACACAATATGCTCTTCATACTCAAACTCTCTGGCAATATGAAAGGCGACATCTTTAATAGAATATTCTTCAGTTGTCGATACAATCAAGTTTTCTCTATTCAAGAGTTCGAGACAATCCATGATAATCTTGGCAAGGTCTTCGCTGAATATGAATTGCCGTAATGGAGCGCCGGACCCACGAACCTCAAACTGGATCTGTTGTTCTTTTGCCAAGTAGCACTTGTGAATGAGAGATGGAATTACGTGACCGTCTTCAAGAGAGTAGTTATCATGTGGCCCATAAATATTTGTTGGTATAATACAAGAGAAGTTAGTATTATATTGTTCATTATAAGCACGACAATGAACCTCCATAATTCTCTTCGCATAAGCATATGCGTCATTCGAAGAATGGGGTGGGCCATCGTGTAACATTGTCTCGTCAATAGGATATGTGGTTTTGTCGGGAAAAATACAAGTAGATAAAATACATACACATTTATCAACCTTTACCTCGTATGCACATTTCAACACATTCAAGTTAATTTGAAGGTTCTTCTCTAACATATCGACCTTGAAATTCATATTTTTATACAAGCCGCCAACACAAGCAGCTAAATGAATAACATAATGAGGTTTAACAATCTCAAACAATCTCTTGGTCTCAGCATAATTTGTTAGGTCGGCATCACTCGAAGTTGAAAAAATAAAATTATAATTATAACCAGGACTGATTTTTTGAAATGCGCTACCAACTAGTCCAGATGATCCCGTTATTAAAATCGTTTTCATTATACACTTCTTAAATAAAACTACTCTATATTTTTATAACAATTATATATTATACCTTTAAAAGCTTCTTCTTTACAACCACTTTCTTCTTTGCCTCACAGCCATCCATTAGTCGCTGGCGCTGTTCCTTGTATTCCAAATACTCTACTCGCAAATTATCTAGCTCCCCAGACCACATTTGATTGATTGTAGTACTTTTAATTACACTCAATTCCGCACTCTTGTTTTCGCACTCGTCAAACAACTTTTTGACATTCTCTTCCGTGACGCTATCCATCGTCATCTTAGTCAAATACTTGTAATCAGCATCATTGTCCATAATATCGTAATTCTTATTGTTCAACATTTCGATAACTACCTCCTTCGTCTTCTTACGCAAATCAATAGTTCCATCCAAATTCTCCTTGATATATTTTGCCTTGTTCGTCAATAGTAGTAGCTCCTTTTCAAGAGCGTAAATCATATACTCCTTTCTCTTTACGTACAGGTCTAGTCGTGTAACGCA
>CAILDT010000983.1 GCA_903833025.1 uncultured Bacteroidota bacterium
ATTGCAAGGTTTGTACACGATCCTAATTGGTTGGCTGTTTTAGGCTTTGTATTTTTATTTACTAAAATATCTTTCTTCATTTTCTTCTTTATGTGGGTTCGTTGGACGTTGCCACGTTTCCGCTACGACCAGTTGATGAATTTGGGATGGAAAATATTAATACCATTGTCAATTTTGAATTTGGTAATTACTGGCGGATGGATGATGAGGATGGAGATATATCACTTTTTTATAAAATAAAATGCAATTAACTAATAGGTCAAAAGTTGTAGTTAAAAAAGAAATGACTTTAATGGAAAGTCTTTATCTGCCTGCTATTTTTAGCGGTATGATAATTACATTCAAACATTTCTTTAGAAAAAAACCAACTATTAAATATCCCGAACAAGTTAGAGAGTTTAGCGGAGTGTATCGCGGTCAACACGTTTTGAAGCGTGATGAAAATGGTGCAGAACGTTGTACTGCTTGCGGATTATGTGCAGTTGCTTGTCCAGCAGAAGCTATTACAATGGTTGCCGCAGAACGTAAACAGGGAGAGGAAAATTTGTTTCGTGAAGAAAAATATGCCGCAGTTTATGAAATAAATATGTTGCGTTGTATTTTTTGTGGAGATTGTGAAGATGCCTGTCCGAAGGAAGCAATATTTTTAACAGATAGAAAAGTGGATAGCTTATATACTCGTAAGGAATTGGTTTATGGAAAAGATATTTTGGTTGAATCGGAAGAAAACCCGATTGATTTATCGAAACGCCAAACACCGGAAGTGAAAGAGTTTAAACATCACAACGAATTTGCACATAACATAACGTACAAGAAAAAATAAAAATGGCTACTACTCATTTTACCACTTATATATTTTGTTTTTTGGCTTTTTTGTCCATTATGTTTGCACTAATGGTGGTACTTTCTAAAAACCCTGTGCATAGTGTTTTATATTTGGTTATCACTTTTTTTACCATTGCGGGACAATATGTTTTGTTGAATGCACAGTTTTTAGCCGCTGTACATATTATAGTTTATGCAGGAGCTATTATGGTTTTGTTTCTATTTGTAATTATGCTTTTGAATTTGAACAAAGAAACAGAACCTCACAAAAGTATTTGGCTAAAAGCATCTGCATCTGTTGCATCAGGTTTGTTATTGGTAGTATTGGTAGGGTCATTAAAAGAAGCAACTATACAACCGATAAACGCATTTAATCCTAATATTGGTTTGATAGAAAATTTGGGAACAACTTTGTTTAAAGATTTTCTTTTGCCATTTGAAGTTTCGTCAATATTATTATTGGCAGCAATGGTTGGAGCGGTGATGTTAGGTAAAAAAAGTATAAAATAAATTATAATATGAGCAGCGCAATACAAGTAATTCCTTTACAATGGTACTTATTATTAAGTACAGTGTTATTCACAATAGGAGTTTTAGGGGTTCTTTTCAGAAGAAATGCCATCATTATTTTTATGTCGATAGAATTAATGTTGAATGCAGTTAACTTATTATTGGTTGCGTTCTCCAGTTTCCTATCTGATTCAAAAGGGCAGGTATTTGTGTTTTTTATTATGGCTGTTGCAGCCGCAGAAGTAGCGGTGGGGTTGGCAATATTGATGATGGTGTATAGAAATACAAAATCATCTGATATTAATATGTTGAATAAATTAAAGTGGTAATTTAAGTATATGATAAAGTTAGTTGGATTAGTGCCTTTATTGCCTTTAATCGGATTTGTGATTATTGGGCTATTTGGGAAAACATTATCAAAAACAATAGTAAGTGTTATTGGCTGTGGGTCTATTTTAGCAGCGTTTGCAATATCGTTAGGAATATTTTTTCAATTAACCGGACAAGCAGAAAAATCAGTTCCTGTAGAATTATTTAGTTGGATAACCGCAGGTAAATTATCCGTTCCTTTCTCCTTTTTAATTGACCCGCTTTCTTCTTTATTTTTATTGATAATAACAGGAATTGGTTTTTTAATCCACGTTTATTCGGTAGGATATATGAGCCACGATGAAGGATTTGCGCGTTTCTTTGCTTATCTGAATTTATTTATCTTCTTTATGTTGTTGCTTGTGCTTGGCTCCAACTACCTGATAATGTTCGTTGGTTGGGAGGGTGTTGGATTATGTTCTTACTTATTAATTGGCTTTTGGTTTAAAAACACTGCATACAACAATGCTGCAAAAAAAGCATTTGTGATGAATCGTATCGGGGATTTGGGTTTTTTGTTAGGAATTATCTTAATCTTCGTAACCTTTGGAAGCATTGGTTATCACGATGTGTTTGAACAAGCCAAAAATATGGCTTCTGGAAGCCCTGTATTAACTTCCATTACTTTATTATTATTTATTGGCGCAATGGGAAAAAGCGCACAGTTGCCTTTATATACTTGGTTGCCTGATGCAATGGCTGGTCCTACTCCAGTATCAGCATTGATACACGCTGCTACTATGGTTACAGCAGGTATTTATATGGTAGCTCGTTCCAATATTTTATATACACTTTCTCCAATAGCTATGGAAACAGTTGCAGTTATTGGAATATGCACCGCACTTTTTGCAGCAACTATTGGCTTGGCGCAAAATGATATTAAGAAAGTATTAGCATACTCTACCGTTTCTCAATTGGGATATATGTTTCTTGCATTAGGTGTCGGAGCATACACAGGTGCGGTGTTTCACGTGCTGACACACGCTTTCTTTAAAGCTTTATTATTCCTTGGCGCAGGTAGTGTAATTCACGCAATGAGTGGCGAACAGGATATTCGCCGAATGGGAGGATTGAAAAAACATTTACCAATAACTCATATCACCTTTTTAATAGGAACACTTGCTATAGCAGGTTGTCCACCTTTCTCTGGTTTCTTCTCGAAAGATGAAATACTTGCTAATGCTTTTGAACACAACAAACTGCTTTGGTTTTTAGGTGTATTAGGTGCAGCAATGACTACCTTCTATATGTTCCGATTATATTTCCTCACCTTTAAAGGAGATTTTAGAGGAACAAAAGAACAACATCATCATTTACACGAATCTCCAAAATCAATGACAATGCCATTGGTTATTTTGGCTGTGCTGGCTGTGGTTGGAGGACTTGTTGGAATACCTGAAGCTTTGGGTGGGAAACATTTTTTAGAGGCATTTTTGAAACCTGTTTTTGAAGACTCAACTTCTCGCCTTCCTACATTGCTTTCTCACGACACTGAATATATGTTGATGGGTATTGCTGTTATAGTAATGGCAGGTTCTTTATATTATGCTTATACAGTTTATGTAAAAAACAAAACGCTTCCTGCTGAAGAAAGTGAGGAGCTGGAACCAATACACTTATTGGTTTACAAAAAATATTGGGTGGATGAATTGTATGAAAATGCAATTACAAAACCATTGAATATGTTTTCAGACATATTGCACAAGTTGGTGGATAATCAAATTGTGGATGGTTTTGTAAACGGAATAGGAAGATTTATCACTTGGTTCAGTGGAATTATTCGTTATGCTCAAACAGGTAACATTGGATTTTATGTATTTGTGATGGTGATTGGAATTGTCCTGATACTTTGTACGAGAATATTTTAGTACAACATATCGCGCACTGAAATGTAAGTTTTTGATTAAAAATTTAAGTTCTTTAAAATATGCCGATACTCTATATAATAGCGGGACCAAATGGAGCAGGCAAAACGACAACTGCACAGAAATTTTTACCAAAAGATTTGAAGGTGGTAGAATTTGTAAACGCAGATAACATTGCGAAAGGGTTGTCACCATTTAATCCTGAAGGAGTATCATTTGAAGCAGGAAGGATAATGCTGAAACGAATAAAGGAATTGGCAGAACAGAAAATTGATTTTGCTTTTGAAACTACACTTTCTACTTTAAGTTATGTGAAGTTTATAAAAGATTGTAAAAAGAAAGGGTATGAAATTGTTTTAATCTTTGTTTGGCTAAACAGCCCTGAATTAGCAAAAAAAAGGGTTGCTCAAAGAGTTTCAGAAGGGGGGCACAATATAAAGGATGAAATAGTTGAAAAACGTTATTATAAAGGATTGGAAAATTTTAAAACTCGTTTTGTGGGGTTATGTGATGAATGGCTGGTTTGTGATAACTCACAAAGAAAGATGGATGTGATAGCACAAAGTTCAAAAGGGGATTTGATAATATCTAATAGAGAAAAGTATAAACTAATATTTGTAAATGACAAAAAAAGAAGGACATAAATTGCTTGATACTATCATTAAAGGTATGAAATCTGCAATAGCCGAAGTGTATGACAATGCCCGTAAAAACGGAACTGAATTAGTTATTTCTAAAAAGCCAGGCGTTGTTACAAAGATAAAAGTGAAATAAAAAATTTATGATTACATTATTATTAATATTTTTTCCTTTAGTTGCTGGTTTACTTTTGTTGTTTGTAAAAGGACAACAAGTAAGAAACATTGCGTTGGGTACTGCGGTTATTGAATTTGCAATTTTGTTATTTGCACTTACTCAATATCAACACGGAGATACAATTCAATTTGATGCAAACTACAATTGGATAAATTCTCTTGGAATACATTTTCACGTGGGGATGGATGGCATTTCTTTATTAATGGTTTTACTAACTACTTTCCTTGTTCCTATAATTATTCTTTCATCTTTTAATAGAGAATACAGCAAACCCTCCTTATTTTATTCGTTGATATTAATAATGCAGTTCGCTTTGGTAGGCGTATTCGTTTCATTAGATGGATTTTTATTTTACATCTTCTGGGAATTAGCATTAATTCCAATTTACTTTATCTGCTTATTATGGGGCGGAGAAAACAGAGCACGAATCACTTTCAAATTCTTTGTTTATACCTTAACTGGAAGTTTATTAATGCTTGGAGGTTTAATCTATCTTTATTTACATACAGATGGAAACCACAGTTTTGATATTAGTGCCTTATATAAAGCTTCGCAATCTATTGATGCCGTTGGTCAGGGATATTTATTTTGGGCAATGTTTATGGCATTCGCCATCAAGATGCCGATATTTCCTTTTCATACTTGGCAGCCCGATACTTATACTGTAGCCCCAACACAAGGAACGATGATGCTTTCTGGTATTATGTTGAAAATGGGAACGTATGGTTTAATTCGTTGGTTGTTGCCTATTGCACCACTTGGTGTTGCGCATTGGGCACACTTAGCAATTACACTTTCAGTAATCGGTATTGTATATGCTTCCTGCATCGCAATTATTCAAAAGGATTTTAAACGATTAATAGCTTATTCTTCTATCGCTCACGTTGGATTAATTTCAGCCGGAATACTTGCCGTTAATGTGCAAGGTGTACAAGGTGGTATGATACAAATGCTTAGTCACGGTGTTAATGTGGTTGGCTTATTCTTCATCATCGACATTCTTCAAAAGAGATATAAAACACGCGAAATAGCTTCTTTAGGAGGCATAAGAAATCTTAATCCGCAGTTTGCAGTTTTGTTTTTAATCGTATTACTTGGCAGTGTGGCGTTACCATTAACCAACGGATTTATCGGAGAATTTTTATTGCTAAACGGAGTATTTCAATACAATGCGTGGATTGCTGCCTTTGCCGGATTATCAGTAATATTGGGCGCAGTGTATATGTTACGCAGTTATCAAACCATAATGTTGGGCGAAACTAATTCTCTTACCACTTCATTTGCTCCTTTATCAGGCAGTGAAAAAGCAGTGTTATTAATTGTTTGCGCAGCGATACTTGTATTCGGAGTATATCCCAAATCATTAATGGATATTGCCGAACCATCAGTAATAAAGTTGGTTGAAGGAGTTAAATTAGCAATGGGTAAGTAGAAAAGATTTAAAATTATGAAAGCATTAATATTACTTTCTTCATTAGGTGTTATTTCGTTGTTAGCTGAAATATTCAGTTTCAAAAAACTACTGTACCCTCTTGTTTTATTGGGGCTAACAGCTGCCTTTGTTCTGAACATTGGAGAATGGAATACCAACATTACCTACTTCAAAATGATGCAATTCGATAATTTCGCAATTGCATTTACATCCGTAATCATCGTTATCGCATTCCTTTGGTTTTTAATGGCAGAAGGTTTTTTTAAAGAAGAAACAAGTTTAACCGACCATTACGCATTAGTTTTATTTGCACTTGTAGGCGCGGTACTTATGGTTTCCTACACAAATATGGCAATGTTATTTTTAGGAATAGAAATACTTTCCATACCAATGTACATCCTCGCAGGTAGCAATAAAGACGATGTACACAGCAACGAAGCCGCATTTAAATATTTAATAATGGGCGCATTCGCCACCGGCTTTTTATTATTTGGCATCACACTTATTTACGGTGCAACGGGCTCTTTCGCGTTAGAAGAAATAAAAAATGCAGTAGCAAATCCAGGCACAGTACCTTCCATATTTTATACAGGAGTACTGTTAATGTTGGTTGGTATGGCTTTCAAAGTATCTGCTGCACCGTTTCATTTCTGGGCACCCGATGTATATCAAGGTGCACCCACAATGATAACTGCTTTTATGGCTACCATCGTAAAAACTGCTGCAATGGCTGCATTCCTGCGTTTGTTCGATACCACTTTTTTAAGAGTTGCAGGCAGCTGGAGCGATGTTTTATGGGTTATGACGGCATTAACATTATTAGTCGGCAACATCACCGCCGTGTTTCAAACCAGCACCAAACGTATGCTTGCATACTCCTCCGTAGCACACGCCGGCTATATGTTATTAGCTTTACTTGCTGCCAATAATTATTCGAACCCAGCCATTTTATTTTACACATTAGCGTATTCAATCGGCTCCATTGCTACGTTTTGCATCGTTTCCATTATTGTAAATGCCAAAGGCGACGACGGTATTCACTCGTTCAATGGCTTAGGAAAAACCAATCCATTATTGGCAGGCATTATGACAATCGCCTTACTTTCCCTTGCTGGAATACCCCCAACAGCAGGCTTTTTCGCCAAGTATTATATTTTTACATCCGCATTTATGGCAGGTAATGTTGGCTTGGTTTTGATAGCAATTGTTTCATCACTAATCGGCGTTTATTATTATTTCAGAATAATTATAGCAATGTATTTTAAAGAAGGCAGCCACGAAGAAGTACCTCTGGATATCAATCATAAGCTCCTACTAATTGTTATCGGCTTTGCAATTATCGCCCTCGGCTTATTTCCCGATTGTATTATTAGGTTGTTGTAAGAGAAAATTCCCGCTACGCGGAATGAAACACTAAACCTGAAACACTAAGTGTGCCTCTGGCAGTCGGTGTGTCGTAAACTCGTTTTTTTTCTTCCCTCGCCAATTTTAAACATCCTCACTTTTATCGAATCTTCACCCCCTACTTTTTTCAAGGAGGGGGCAAGGGGGTGGTCGCTAACCTCCAAAAGCAATTTTTATCAGAAAACCCACCCAAATTTTCGTCTTTTTATTTATTTTCCTGAAATTAAATGTATTGCAAAATAAAGCTAAGGTCTTTTTGAGTCAAAAAGATATTGTTTTGACTCAAAAAAACATACTTTCTACTCAAAACCAACTTGCTTTGTCCCAAAAACACCTTTTTTTTACTCCTCAAAACATTGTTTTTTCTTGCCGCCATATTGTTTTTTTCTCTCGCAATATTGTTTCTTCCATTCCCACTATTTATTGTTCCGAAAACAATATAAAAACAAAAGCAAAAAGCAGACATAAAACTTACTCCTTTCAAAATTTTATTCCTCATTCCTTAATTTACCCTTACTTTAGTGCCGTGAAAAAACTCTTTTTGGCAACCAATTATCTACTTTACAGGTTAAAATCTACGTCCGAACACGGGGTTCATTCCCCTTTTGTTTTCGATTTGGTTACAAACGTGATATATAATAAGAGCGATTTTTATGCTTATAAAGAAATTGAAGCATTAAGAACCCACCTTTTAGAATCCGAAAAAACAATTGAGTTCGAAGATTTAGGAGCAGGTTCTTTGAAAACTCAAAGCAAAAAAAGAAAAATTGAAGAAATAGTAAAATATTCCGTCAAGCCGAAAAAATATTCCCAATTATTATTTCGGCTCGTAAATCATTTTCAGCCGACTCAAATTTTGGAATTAGGAACTTCTTTAGGAATCACAACTTCTTATCTTGCTAGAGCAAATTCAAAAGCAAAAATTATTTCTGTTGAAGGAAGCAAAGAAATTGCAGCCATCGCAACAGAAAATTTTTCTCAATTAGAAATACAAAACATAGAGCAACTAATCGGCAATTTCGATGATGTGCTTCCATCTGTTTTAAACAAAACGGAGAAGCTGGATTTTGTTTTTTTTGATGGCAATCATCAAAAACAAGCAACTCTTAATTATTTTAAGCAATGTTTAAATAAAGCAAACGAAAACAGTGTTTTTGTTTTCGATGATATTTACTGGTCATCCGGAATGAAACAAGCGTGGCAGGAAATTAAAAACAATAAAAAAGTTACCGTTACCATCGATTTGTTTTTTTTCGGAATAGTTTTTTTCAGAAAAGAGCAAGTGAAACAACATTTCATTATAAAATATTAATTTCTCC
>CAILDT010000984.1 GCA_903833025.1 uncultured Bacteroidota bacterium
AAAAAAGGCTTTAACTATAAAAAAGGTTTTGACATTGGTCACGTTTTCGACCCAAACCAAGATACATCAATCACACCTTTAGCTAAAAAGTTAGGTGTGGTTTTAGAAGGATTGAATCAGTTAAGTTCTAGTAGTTTTAATATTCCTGGTATAACAGATGCATATGCTAAAAGCAATAAACAAAACTTAACTAAACTAAAACAACAAGTAGATAGTGCTTTCCAAGCATTTGCTAAACGAAGTCACTATGGGCCAAGAATTCAAGCAACTTTAACAAAAGATTGCAGTGATTTTTTGCTAAGCGTAAAAGCTAATATTGTTGTTATACAAGATAGATATGAAAATCAATATCAGTATGGTTCTTTAGTAGAAGCATTAGCTGAAAAAGAGATGAGAGATTTGTTGGCAACCATAAACTTTTCAAAAAATATGGTTGAAGAAATGGGAACTAGAGTTGCACATACCATGAAAACTGGTAAAGGTACTCCACCCACTAAAGCTAAAAAGAGTTTGGCTGAAATACAAATCGAACAAAAACTACAAGTATCTAGCACTAGCCCAACTAATACCATATCACAAATTAGTGCAGGTGGTAATACTGCTGGAGGAACTAATGCTGGTATAAGTTTAGTAGGCTTACAACAACTTATTAATATTCATTTACAAGATGTAATTAGTGCAAATATGGGTGGTGGTGGAAGTCGCAATGTTTTAAACTATAGAACAGGTAGATTTGCTAGTACTGTAAAAGTAGAAAGAATGTCTCAAAGTAGACAAGGTATGATTACTGCCTTTTATAGTTATATGAAAAACCCTTATGCAACATTTAGTGAAGGTGGTGCACAAGAGCAGCCAAAGGCAAGAGATCCTAAACTACTAATTGCAAAATCTATTCGTGAAATAGTTGGACAACAGGTAGCTAGCAGATTAAGGGCCGTAGTAGTATGAGTAAAAGACAATCAATAGTACTTGCTCTTTCCGAAAAATTTAAAACAATTGACGGAACTGGCAACTATAGTACAAATATTTTTCAAAACAGTTATCCTAAACTAAAATTCTGGGATGAAGTACAAGACTTTCCTAGTGTATACATATCAGCAGGGGCTGGCTATAGAGAATACTTACCAGCTAACTTTATTTGGCAATATTTAAACGTTAGTATTAAGTTATACACTCGTGGTGAAGATGACTGCTTAACACAATTAGAACAATTAATCGAAGACGTAACCACGTGTATCGATGCTAACAGAGTTTTAGTCTTTGACCAAGAAAAAAACTTATCGACGACTGAAATATTAGTTCAGTCAATAATTACTGACGAAGGACTATTAAGACCTTATGGAGTCGGTGAAATCAATGCCCTGGTGCGTTACGCACTATAATAGTCAATAAGTATCAATACAGATAAATGTCTCGTAGGTATACAAATAGACTACCTAAAATAAAGAAGGAATAATTATGGCAATTAATCTAATTCGTAATAGTAGAGTTTTCTTTACTACAAACTTAGATAGCAACAATCGTGTAAGATTAGGAACCGTAGCTGGTACAAATTTATACACTAACGGTACTCCGGTAGCTTTTTCAGCAAGCAATACCTATGAACTCCAAGTTCTTGAAGGTATGAGTTTTAGCCAAAGTACTGCACAAGATACAGTTACATTAAATGAAGCAGGTCTTGCTCCAGCACGTGGACAACGTAGTTTTAATACTGCATTACAGCCAGCAGATTTTACATTCTCAACGTATATTCGCCCATTTTTAAATAGTACTACACAAACAGCTGAAGAAAAGTATTTGTGGAATGCATTTGCAAGCGCAACTGCTGGTGGTGCATGGACAGATGGTATTAATGCTAATACTGCTGCTACCTTAAATTTTGCTAATAGTGATAAACACCAATTACAAGCTTTTGGTTTAATTATTGTTTTTAGCGATGGTGCTTACGTTATTGATAACTGCGCATTAGATACTGCAACTATTGATTTTGGACTCGATGCAATTGGAGCAATTCAATGGGCAGGTAAAGGAACACAAGTTCGCGCATTAGAAAACTTCGGTATTGATGCAGCTATTACAGCTACTCCAACATTTATTGGCTCAGATATTAGTACTGGTGCTGTTACAGAAAGCGTACCAGTTGTATTCTCATCGTTAGCTAGTGGTGATGTAGTAGTTCTTGGTGGATTAACACTTACAACTAATGCTACTGTAACTGCTACTCAACATGCTACTCTTTGGGCAAATATTGGTTCAGGTACACTAGCGGCAAATATGCCTACTACATACGGAACTTGGACTGGGACATTTGGTCAGTTTACAGGAGCTGGAGTTAGTGGTGGAAGTAGCAATACAGTAGTATTTACAGCTATTGCACCATATACTAATGTTACGGACTTAACTGGTACAGCTTCAAAAGCAGTTGTAGGAACAGTTGTTCAAGGTAATGCAGGTACTGTTGCTACAGCGGTTGCAGCACCTAAAAATACTTATGCTAAATATATTGCTAACAAATTAAGTACACTGGCTATTAAACAAGCTGGTCCTACAGGTAACCAAGCTTATTCAGTAGCATTAACAGGCGGTTCAATTACTATGTCTAATAACTTGACATATTTAACTCCTGCTAACTTAGGAACTGTTAACTTACCAATTACATATTTTACTGGTACTCGCTCAATTACAGGAACTATTACAGCTTATTTGAAGACTGGTCTCGATAGTTCTAATGTGCCACAAAGTGCAAAAATGTTAAAGAGTTTGTTAGATAGTAGCGCAACTGCTATTGATCCATACTACGCTATTAC
>CAILDT010000985.1 GCA_903833025.1 uncultured Bacteroidota bacterium
AGATATAAATCGCTTTTGCCAAAATAAAGTAATGCATAAATACTAACACTCGGAACCCACAGAATTCTAGCTTGTCCGGTAACTCCTTCAGCAAAAATATGTTTTGCCTCTTTATTATTATGTAATGTTTTATTATCAATTACTAAAACTTTTGATGAATCAGGAATAGTATCAACACTCGCACGAACAAACTGCATACAACTATTGAACTCTTCGTTTTCTATGTTAAAAGTTTCAGCAACAGTTTTTACAAATTCGTTTTCTTGCTCCGAAATATCAGCATTGGAATTAATAAATTCAATCAAACGAATTAAAACAACCACCTTCTGAACCTGCGTAAGTTCACTGTTTATTTGGGTACAAATTCTTAAAACTTTAACCGAATGAAGTGAAGTTCTTTTTTCTGTCCCATCTTTCTTTTTGCTAGTTTGATGGTGAGCTGCTAAATATTCATCAAATATGGCGAGATACTGGTCAACTAATTCCTGATTCAATTGTTGTTTTAAAAACGATTGAACTATTAATCGCCCGTTATCATTAATGCCGTCCACCCTTGCAATAATTGCAAACATTTGCATCAGGGCTTTTAATATTCGTTCGCTCATTGTTTAAAAATTAATTTTGTTTGAAAAAAAAAGACATTAATACCGTAGTAATTAATGTCTTTCAAATAGCCGTTTTAGTTTTTTACTTTTGTTGTTTAAACCCAATTAAAATAACTGCGCGTCCCGAACTTTGTCCGCCTTCACCATTTAACTTTGCTTCAATAATACAATCCAACGTATTATTTATTTTAAAATCCCAGTAAGGAGCATTCTTATATTCTTTGTTTGTATAAAGCAGATTTTTTTCAGAATCAAAAACCGAAAACACAAGGTTGCCATCACTCAACCCGCTACAAGCAGCAATACGATAAATGGAGCCGCCATATAGAGTTGTATGAAACTCTGCAGTCTCATCAGTATTCATTAACAACGCACGATATTGCTGTCCATCCGAAATAAATTGATTTTCTAAATGTTTAGCACACGCGTTTGCCACTGTATCTTTTACTTGTGCCGATGCCGCGTTTACCAAAGCAAAACCACCAGCTATAAATACTAATTTTAATATTGTTTTTTTCATCTTTGTTTGTAGTTTAAAGAAATATATAAGTTCTAATTTTTAATTATCCTGTAATTTGATTTCTGATTGCTTTAATCTTTTGTGAAATAGATTCAATTTGCTCTGGAGTAATTTTTACAGTAGTAGTACTATTTATTACTGTCATTTTATTAACCGGGTCAATCGAAGGTTTTTGGTAGGTATATTTAAATTCAACACCATCAAACACAGCAGACAAATCATTCAAAGCGTCAACAAATTCAGAATATTCAGGTTGGCTATAATATTGGGTTAACAATTTAATCAAACTCTGTAACGATGATTTTTGCTCCGCAATTCTGCGTTTTATCTCCTCATTAGGTTTTGTTTTATACACATTGGTAGCAAAGTACAAACTCTCAATCCAGCCACCAGCAAGTACTAAACCGCTAACATCATTTCTATCATTGTTTTTCAAATAACTATCCGAAGAGCGATAAGCAACACCCACCAACACCAACATCGAATCCTGTTTTCCCATATTTTTGGTAAAACGATTAATAATATTTTCATCAAAAGCACCAGCAACACCAAGCTCATCAGCTAACTTTTTAGCTGCATTCAAATACCCAAGTGCATCCTGATTTTGGTCATAAATAGTAACATAACCAAGGTCGGCACCATAAATACCAAGGTTAACTCCTTTCGAAAAATTGGTTGAATACCCAGCCGATTTGCCTGGAAGATTTAAAATAGCTTTGCTATATGCTGCACCGCTGTTTTTTAGTAAAAATGATGTTTGTATTGGTGAAGGAATACTAAATATTTCTCCGTTCACATTCAGTATTGTACTTTGAGTACTGTCCACCGGTGGCACTTCTTCCACTTCCTTTTTTGCAGTATTATTACATCCTACAGCGAACAGCGAAGTAATGGCTAACAACAATATTCCTTCTTTAATTGTGATTGATTTAAATTTCATTTCAATGTTTGTTTTTAAAATTAGTTTTCAAATGTAGTAAAAATATTTATGATAGGTCAAAAATAATATTTTATAACATATAATATACATTTCATAAAAATCTTTTTATCCTAAATTTTTAATTTAGTAGTCTTTTAATTCATATAAATAAAACAAAGCTTTAGAATCAATACCTTTGCAAAAAAATAAATTACCGTGAAACAAGAAAACGATTTTAAAATGATTGCCAAAACTATTTTTGGCTTAGAAGAAACCCTCTCCAACGAGCTACTTCGCCTTGGCGCAAAAGATGTGGAAGTGCACAATCGGGCTGTGAGTTTTACCGGAGATTTGGGTTTTATGTACAAAGCAAATTTATGTTTGCGTACCGCGTTGCGTGTGTTAGTACCTTTTCACACCTTTAAAGTTACGGATGAAAAATCTTTTTACGATTCCATTTCCGCCATTAATTGGGAAGATTATATGGATGTTACCGATACCTTGGCAATTGATACCGTTTTAAATTCGGATTTATTTACCCACTCACAATATCTTTCTCAAAAGGCGAAAGATGCCATAGTTGACCAGTTTAGAGCAAAGCACGGCGAACGCCCTTCTGTTGATTTAGACAAACCAACTATCAGAATTAATATACATATATACAATACCGATTGTACGCTGGCTTTTGATAGCTCTGGAGAATCGCTGCACAAGAGGGGTTACAGAGACAAAACAAATTTAGCTCCTATTAACGAAGTACTTGCTGCTGGCTTGGTGCTACTTAGTGGCTGGGACAAGCGCACCAATTTTATTGACCCTATGTGTGGCTCTGGCACCATTTTAATTGAAGCTGCCCTTATTGCTAATAATATTCCGCCGGGTTATTATCGCGAGGATTATGGTTTCGAACGTTGGAAAAAAGTTATGCCTTTTGATGAACAGCTTTGGAACACCATATTTGATGCCGCTGTAAATAAAATTACGAATCACGAACAAAAAATACTGGGTGGAGAAATATCGCCGAACGTTGCCAAAAAAGCAAAGGAAAATATTAAACTCGCTAAGGTAGATGATATAGTTTCGATAAAGGTTTGTGATATGAAAGATTTTGAAGTACCTGCCGGAAAAGGTGTGGTTATTATCAATCCGCCGTATGGCGAAAGGATGGATAAAGATAATATTGATGAACTTTATAAAATGATGGGCGATACGTTCAAGAAAAATTTTGGTGGTTATGACTGTTGGATTTTAAGTTCGAATATGGAAGCATTTAAACAAGTTGGTTTGCGACCATCTCGCAAAATAGTTTTGTTTAATGGTCCTTTGGAATGTAGATTTATGAAATACGAAATGTATCAGGGCACAAAAAAAATTCATAGGCTGGAAGAGGGTTATAAAAAACAAAATAAAGAATAATGAAAAAAGTTGCTGTTTTTACTTCAGGAGGCGATTCGCCTGGGATGAACGCCTGCCTGCGTGCCGTGGTGCGCACTGCTATTTACAATAATTTGGAAGTGGTGGGAATTATGCACGGATATGATGGTTTGATTCGGAACGAATTTATATCACTAAATTCCAAATCAGTTGCCAACATTATTCATCGCGGCGGTACTATTTTAAAAACTGCGAGAAGCAAAGAGTTTCTCACTTTGGAGGGCAGACAAAAAGCATTAGCTAATCTTCAAAAACATAACATTGATGGTATAGTTGCAATTGGTGGAGATGGAACATTTAAAGGAGCTTCAGAATTTAGTAAAATTTCAAACATTCCGCTTGTTGGCTGTCCTGGCACTATCGACAACGATTTGGTAGGCACCGATTTTACCATCGGATATGATACCGCCATCAACACTGTAGTGGAAGCAGTAGATAAAATACGCGACACCGCCGAGAGCCACGACAGATTATTTTTTGTAGAAGTAATGGGCAGAGATGCCGGATTAATTGCTCTGCGTGCAGGCATTGGCGTTGGTGCTGAAAGCATTATAATTCCAGAAACAAAAACAGATGTGGAAGATTTAATACATCGATTAGCGAATGGAAGAAAAAACAAATCTTCCAAAATAATTATTGTTGCCGAAGGTGATGAAGCAGGCGGAGCTTTCACTATAGCCGAACAAGTTAAGAAACGTTTGCCAGATTACGATACCCGTGTTACTATTCTTGGGCATATTCAGCGAGGCGGAAACCCATCGGCTATGGACAGAGTTAATAGTAGCAGAATGGGATTTTCGGCTGTGGAAGCACTTTTGCAAGGCAAAACCAATGTAATGATAGGCATAGTAGATAAAAACATAACCTACACTCCGTTCGAAAATGCTGTAAAACATATTCAGGAACTTAACCCCGATTTAATGCGGATGGTAAATATTTTATCGTTGTAATTGAGATTTGAATTTAATGAACCTAAAACACACCTTATATATAGGTAGTATTTTAATACTATCTGGTTGTTCGCTTTTTCGCCCAAGCCCCAACAAACTTTTTAAACGCGCTTTAAAAAACCAACCTTACGATGTTATCATTGTTCCCGGATGCCCTTTTGATGGTACAGATTGGAGCACGGCGATGAAAGGGCGAGTAATTTGGGCTGATTATTTAATTAAAAAAGGAGTTGCGAAAAACGTAATTTTCTCCGGCGGTTCGGTTTATTCGCCTTACATAGAAAGCCGCGTAATGGCACTGTATGCGGAAGCACTTGGCACGCCAAAAGAAAAAATAATTACTGAAGAAAAAGCCGAACACACCACCGAAAACGTTTACAACTCCTACCAAATAGCTAAAAAAATGGGTTTTACTAAAATTGCAGTTGCGTCCGACCCATTTCAATCCAACCTGTTAATGGGTTTTACTAATCGCCGTTTTAAGTTGCCTATTGCTCATATTCCTTTTATTATTGATACTCTTAAAACTATTGATAAGGTACATCCGATAATAAATCCTGAATCTGCACACGTGGATAATTTTAAATCGATAGCAGAAACACAATCGAAATGGCACCGTTTCAGGGGCACAAGAGGGAAGAATATTAAGTTTGAAAAGGAATAAATAAAAAGGTAGCCCAAAACGGGAACCTTTCAGGCAATACATACCACCTTTTATTGGATTCAAACTACCGATTTTATAAATGTTAGGTCCTTTTATCCAAAACATTCCAGATTTTATCCAATACATACCACCTTGTATTGGATAAAAGGAGCCAGTTTTTGGAAAATCGGTACCGATTATCGGAAAATCGGTTCCTTTTATTGCGTAAAAGGGTCCCGTTTTGGGCTACCTTTTTGGGTAGAAGAGGCAATTTTTAGGTTGATTTGCTTTCTTAATTGTTTGTTTTCAATCAATTAGTCAATTTTAAGTAAAAAGCAGTAAAATGAAGGAGAAGTAGTTTTAAGCTTGCTGAAAATGAAAGGATGTTTCGAATTGGCGAGGAATGAAAAAAACGTGCGTGCGGCACACCGACTGCCGGAGGCGCACATAATACTTCACATTTAGTGTTTCATTTCGCGTAGCGGAGATTTTTAATTGTGAAATTTGAAACTTATTAATTGCCTACATTTGTAAAAAAATAAAAACTTATGAAATCTAAAACACCAAAAGAATCGCTTACTATACAAACGCAAATAGTATTGCCAAACGACACGAACACATTAGGAAATTTGTTCGGCGGGCAGCTGTTACAGTGGATGGATATGGTGTCGAGCATAGCGGCACACCGCCACTGCAAACGGGTGGTAGTAACTGCTTCGGTAAACAATGTATCGTTTAACAACCCGATAAAACACGCCAGTTTAGTTACGTTGGAAGCAAAAGTTTCGCGTGCATTTACAACGTCAATGGAAGTGTTTATCGACGTTTGGGTGGAAGACCCCGTAACAAGCGAAAAGGTAAAATGCAACGAAGCGATTTACACTTTTGTTGCCGTTGACCAAAATGGCTCGCCATTGCCAGTGCCTGAACTGGTGCCTGAAACAGAAGAAGAGAAAAAAAGATTTGAAGCCGCTTTGCGAAGAAAACAATTGAGCTTAATACTTGCCGGAAAAATGAAACCGCACGAGGCAGAGGAGTTGAAAGCGTTATTTTTATAAGTAGAGAGAATGGAGAATGGAGTGGGGAGTTATAAGTGTGAGCCGTAACTCCTAACTCCCAACTACTAGCTTCTCCTCTATCTCCATCATACATTTAAAATGCCCTTTGGGGCATTTTTTATGTCCTATTTTGGAGCAAGGGCGACAGGATAAATTATTTACTTCCACAATTCGCGAAGCAGGGTGGGGCATATAAGGACTGAAACCAAAAGCAGGTACTGTGTTTCCCCAAATGGAAATTATTTCTTTTTTAAATGCGGAGGCAATGTGCATTAACCCGGTATCGTGCGTTATTATTTTAGTTGCCTGTTTTATTATGGATGCTGATTGATTGAGATTATATTTTCCGCAGGCAACGTAAATAGTGCTGCCTACTGCCTTTTCAATTTGATTTGCTTTGCCAATATCTTCTTTTCCGCCTAATAAAATTATCGGCTGATTTAGTTTTTTGCAAATGGAAATAATTTTTTCTACTGGCAATTGTTTGGTATAATGTTTTGCGCCAATCACAAAACCAATGTATCCATTGTGATGAGAAATAGGGAGAGCGGAAATATTTATTTCATCTTTTTGGGGAATAAAATAATCTATTCCTTTATTGTCGTTTACAATTCCGAGTTTTTTAACTGTTTGTATATAGCGGTCTACAATATGCTTTGCGGGGAGTTTATTAATTTTAAATTTTACGAGTATCCATTTTTGAAAGTTTAGTTTTTTGAAAGAAAAAGACTTTTTGCGAAGAGCAGTTTTTGTTTGTACCGAGCGAATGTTGTTATGCAAATCAATTACAAAGTCAAACTTTTCGAGTTTCAACTCTTTAATAACCTCCTTCACATCTTTATCAATCGTATGAATTTTTGTTATATAAGGATTGTTTTCGAGAATTGGTTTAAAAACTCTTTTGGTGAGATAATGAATTTCGGTGTTGGGCTGTTGCTCCTTAATACACCTAATAACAGGGGTGGTTAAAACAATATCACCAATAGAACTAAAACGTATGATGAGTATTTTTTTCAATGCGAGGGTTTACTTCTCCGAATAAATTACTTGCAATAATAATTGCCCAACCATTTTTAGGGTGTTTTTATCTATCACATTCATATTATCAGAATGTGCGTGGTGGTAAAAAGGGTAGTTGTGTTTCGCAACTTCATAATCAACAATATCAATGCACTTTATATTCGCCAGTTGATTTACATAGAGGTGGTCATCAGTGGTTTCGCCAGTTTTATCATTTGTAAAAAAACCGCCGTAACCCATTTTAGCGGCCACATCCCAAACTCGGTTCACTATTTCTGGCGCAAAAGCCATTGAAGTTCCTTCCTTTGGAAACACTGGATTTTTACCACCAACCATATCTAATAAAATTCCATAAGTAGCAAAGTATCCCTGTTTATGCGGGTTTTTAGCCCAGTACTGTGAACCAAGGCACCAGGTATCTTCCTGCTGCGGATAACGAGTATCGGTAGATTGTTGTCCGTAATCTTCAATGTCGAAAAGAATAATATCAATTCCTTTTTCAATTTTAGAATTATTTAATTGTCTTGCAAGCTCCACCAATACAGCCACACCGCTGCCCCCATCATTAGCACCGTCAAATGGTTTTAATTTATCAATCGAGTCCAAATCAGCCCAAGGGCGAGTATCCCAATGCGCAGTTAATAAAGTACGATTGGCCAAATCGGGATTATACTCGGCAATAATATTTTTTAAAGTGAATTGTTTATCATCAAATGTTTTCACTGTTCCGTTCTGCACCGTTACTTTCCATCCATACGATTTTAATTTAGTAACTATATAATCAGCACACTTAGCGTGAGGTTTAGTACCAGGAATACGAGGACCGAAATCAACCTGTGCTTTTACACAAGCATAAGCCGAATCGGCATTAAAGTTGGGAGTAGGAACTTTTTGTACCTCCTCCACCTTTGCAACTGTTGGCTCTATAGGTTTATTAGTTGGGTTGTTACACGCTGTAAAACCAACTATTGCAACAACAACTAATGCTATTAAATTATTCTGGTATTTCCCAAACAGGACCATCCTTAGTGTCTTTAATTATTATATTATGTTTATTCAAATCGTCTCTTAATTTATCCGATGCAACAAAATCTTTTTTCTCTTTAATATCTTTTCTGATATTAAGAATAACTTCCATAGCTCCTTGCAATGCTTTGTCTGAAGAGGAATTAGAAGTTTCGGACTTTAATCCCAGAATACCAAATACAAAAGAGTGCATTGTTTTTTTGAGCAATAGCAAGTCATCCGCAGTTATTGTTTCCTTGCTATCATTAACAGAATTAATAATTCTTACGCCTTCAAATAAACTTGCAACTAATATTGGAGCATTAAAATCATCGTTCATTGCATCGTAACAAGCTTTCTCTAATTCTTTAATATTGGAGGTTGAAGAGGCAGAAGCTTTTAAATTCTCTAATGTTTTAATAGCAGCAACTAAACGGGCATATCCTTTTTCTGATGCTTGTAATGCTTCATTGGAAAAATCAAGCGTGCTGCGGTAATGAGTCTGCATCATAAAGAAACGTACCGACATTGGGTTATAGCCTTTTTCCAACAAAGGATGATTTCCTGTAAATAATTCTCCGGGCAAAAAACCATTGCCCGCAGTCTTACTCATTCGCACACCATTTACGGTAAGCATATTTGTGTGCATCCAATACTTTACAGGTGATTTATGATTGCACGCTTGAGATTGTGCAATTTCATTGGTATGATGGGTTGCCTGCAAATCCATTCCTCCTCCGTGAATATCAAAAGTTTCTCCTAAATATTTACTGCTCATTGCTGAACATTCAATGTGCCAACCCGGAAAACCCCACCCCCAAGGTGAATTCCACTTCATTAATGTTTCAGGTTTTGCAGCAATCCATAACGCAAAATCAAGCCGACCTCGCTTTTCATCCTGTCCGCTTAGTTCACGCGTGCCTTCCAAAAGGTCTTCCAGTTTACGATTGGTTAATTGCCCATAAGGGAATTCTTTGCTATATTTTTCTACATCAAAATAAACGGTTCCGTTTATTTCATAAGCGTAACCATTGGAAATAATTTCTTTAATCATTTCAATTTGTTCTCCAATATGACCTGTTGCTGTAGGTTCAATACTTGGCGGAAGCAAATTAAACTCACGCATCACGTCGTGGAAACCAAGAGTATATTTCTGAACAATTTCCATCGGTTCCAATTGTTCCAGCTTTGCTTTCTTTGCAAATTTATCATCGCCTTCATCTCTGTCACCTTCCAGATGTCCAGCATCAGTAATATTTCTTACGTACCGAACTTTATACCCAAGATGTAATAGGTATCTATAAATTAAATCGAAAGAAATAAATGTGCGGCAATTACCTAAATGAACATCGCTGTAAACTGTTGGTCCGCATACATACAATCCAACTCTACCAGGATGAATAGGTTCAAACTTTTCCTTTGTTCTTGTAAGTGTATTAAATATGTAAAGCTCTTGTTCCATAGAATAAAATGGACTTATGAATGTATCATAAGTCCAGAAGTGTTAAGTTATACGATTGAGATTTCAATTATTTTTCTTCTTCAATAATAGCATCGCCCACATATTTGCCTCCTTTGTAAATAGCTATTCGTGTTAAAATGCCATCTGGATTATAAAAGTAATTCTTACCATCCATCAATTTGAAATCGTGAAAAGTACCGTCTTTGGATACTTGTCTGTTTTGATTATATAATTTCCAATAACCTTCACCAGTAAATTGTTTTCCCAAATTATCTTTCTCAGTTTTTTGAGGAATTACTGGAGGTGATACCTGTTTTTCTTCTGATGTTTTAACAACCACAGGTTTCTTTGGTTCATACGAATGTGATGTTGCAGGGTCGAAGTTGCCATCATTAAACATTTTCTCTTCTCTTATATCACCATTTTCATAATACTCCTTTATTACTCCCGATTCTTTTCCTCCCTGCCAATTGCCTTCTATCATTAGCTGTCCACTTTCATAATAGTATTTCTGTACCCCTTCTCGTTTGCCTCCCGCAGTAAATTTAAATTCCTGCTGCACTTGTCCGTTTTCATAATATAGTTTATAATCGCCAACCCAACGTGCCATTTGCCATAACCCTTCCTCTTTTATTTTACCATTATCGTGATACATTATTGCATATCCATTTGGTCGTCCATTCTCAAAAGTTATTTTACTTTTCAGTGCATTGTTAGGATAATACTCTTTCCAGATTCCCACTTTTTTCCCATCCTGATACATTCCTTCCTCTACTTTCTGGTCATCATTATAGGCAGGTTTGTGAGCCATCTTTCCCGTGATAATCCACTTGCCCTGCTTCTTATCATTCGCATCTGTATAATTTAAGGAATCATTGGCAGGCGATATAAATGAATACGAGAACGCTATTTTACAAAAGAGAAATATGGATATTAAAACTATCTTTTTCATTCTATTTGGTAATTGGAACAATTTTTTCAGCGCTAAAGTTAGGATATTTTTATTAATCCTTTTTCAAGTTCTTGAACATATCATCTGTCATTCGTTTCAAATCATAATCCGGTTTCCAACCCCAGTCTTTTGAAGCTTCGCTTGCGTTAATGCTTTGGGGCCAGCTGTCGGCTATTTGCTGACGCGAATCGGGATTATAAGAAATAGTAAATGAAGGAATATGTTTTTTAATTTCTTCTGCAATATCTTTTGGCGAAAAACTAAACCCCGCTAAATTATAACTCGAACGAATCTTTACTTTATCTGCATCTGCCTGCATAATTCCTATTGTCGCTTTTATTGCATCCGGCATATACATCATTGGCAGAGTTGTATTTTCAGATAAAAAACATTCATACTTACCTGCTTTTATAGCTTCGTGAAATATATGTACTGCGTAATCTGTTGTTCCTCCTCCCGGAGCCGACTGCCAACCAATCAAACCTGGATAGCGCAAACTACGCACATCCACATTATATTTTTTATGATAATATTCGCACCAGCGTTCTCCAGCTTGCTTGCTGATGCCATACACTGTGCTTGGTTCCATTATGGTAAACTGCGGAGTATTTTCTCTTGGTGTGTTTGGTCCGAATACAGCAATGGAACTAGGCCAATATACTCTATCAATTATTTTTTCTTTTGCTAAATTCAATACATTAAACAATCCTTGCATATTTAATTCCCAACCAAGCTTCGGCGTTTTCTCTGCTGTAGCAGATAATAATGCTGCTAATAAATATACTTGGTTAACATTATGGCGTGTAACTACTTCGCCTAACTGATGTGCGTTCATCACATCAAGTACTTCAAAAGGTCCTTCTTTTGCTTGGTCGGTAGGTTTAATGTCAGAAGCAATTACATTATCAGCTCCATAAACTGTCCTTAAACTCTGAACCAACTCGGTACCTATTTGTCCCGACGAACCAATTACCAATATTTTATCTTGTGCCATAGTATTATAAATTCTAATCGCTAAATTGGATTTGCCAAAATTAGTTTTTTATTTCTTTCCCATCAATGCTTCTGCAATAATCAAATCCTCTTTAGTAGTTATTTTTATATTTTCGGTATTCCCTTCTATTATGTTTATTTTTTCTCCCACTGCTTCTGCCACACTTGCATCATCAGTAAATAAAGGATTGTACGTTTGCTCAAATGCTTTCTTTATAATATTGGAATGAAAACATTGCGGTGTTTGTATTACCTTAAATTTATTTCTATCCAGTGCATTGTTATTTTCTCCTTCCACTTCTCTTATCGATTCGCTTATAGAAACCGCAGGTATCGCATTGCCTTTTTCGTTTGCGGTTTTAAAAGCAGAAAGTATTGTATCTGCACTTACCAGCGGACGAGCGGCATCGTGAATACCTACCAAACAATTCATCGGCACATACTCCAAACCGTTTTTTACAGAATGAAATCTTGTTTCACCACCATAAATTAACTGATAAGGTATTTCGAAATTATGTTTGTTGCAGAGTGTTTGCCATTGCTCATTCAATTCTTTGGCAAGCACTACTATTATATTTATTTGAGGAACGGTTTTAGCAAATTTTTCTATAGTCTGCATCAATATTGGCTTTCCTTGTAAAGGAATAAATTGTTTGGGAACATCTGTATTCATTCGTGTTCCTTTGCCTCCGGCTACTATGATGATATAGCTTTTCAAGATTGGTTGCTGGTTGTTAGCTATTGGTTTATATTAACTAAAAACCAACAATAAAACTCTTTACTTTACTAAAGAATCAGCATTGCATCGCCATAAGTATAAAAGCGATATTTTTCTTTTATTGCTTCCTTATAAGCTTTGTGCATTAATTCGTACCCACCAAAGGCATAAACCATCATCAAAAGAGTAGATTCAGGCATATGAAAATTAGTAATCATACTTGTTGCAACAGTAAAATCATAAGGAGGATAAATAAATTTGTTTGTCCAGCCCGATGTTGGCTTCAACATTCCATCAGTACTTACAGCAGTTTCTATTGCTCTCATACTTGTGGTTCCAACACAACATATTTTCTTTTTTGCTTTGCGTGTATTGTTTACTATGTCGCAGTTTGCCTGTGTTATTTCTATTTGTTCCGAGTCCATTTTATGTTTTGATAAATCCTCCACTTCTACTGTTCGGAAAGTGCCCAAACCTACGTGAAGCGTTACGTTTGCAAAGTTTACTCCTTTTATTTCTAATCGTTTTAACAGTTCACGACTAAAGTGCAAACCTGCTGTAGGAGCAGCTACTGCGCCTTCGTTTTTCGCATACACAGTTTGGTAACGGTCTTTATCTTCTTCTGTCGGCGCACGTTTAATATATTTAGGCAACGGAGTTTCACCCATTTCATCTAATAAAATACGGAACTCTTCATAAGAACCATCAAATAGGAAACGCAGTGTGCGACCACGCGAAGTAGTATTATCTATAACTTCGGCTACCAACCTGTCGTCATCACCAAAATAAAGCTTGTTACCAATTCTTATTTTACGGGCAGGGTCCACCAATACATCCCACAAGCGACTTTCAGCGTTTAACTCTCGTAATAAAAACACTTCAATCTTAGCTCCTGTTTTCTCTTTATTGCCATACATACGTGCAGGAAACACCTTTGTATCGTTCAATATCATACAATCGCCGTCGTTAAAATATTTCAACACATCTTTAAAATGTTTGTGTTCTATCGTTCCTTTTTTTCGGTCGATAACCATCATACGCGCACCTTCACGAGTTTTGGAAGGATGTTCGGCAATTAATTCTTTCGGTAAATTGAATTTGAATTGTGATAATTTCATATTGTTTTTTTGTTTTAGTGTAAAAAGTATGAAGAGTAGAGCTTTGGAGGGCTGAACTAAAACATAAATCTTACGGGATTTATTATGTATTAATTTTTGAGGGCGCAAAAGTAATACAATTAAAAGGCGATGTCAAGTAATTTTGCATTTTTTTACTTCATTTAAAATTATTTCCCACTCCATTTATACTTATATGATAGATTCAAATACTCTTATCTTTAAATTAAACTATTACCTTTGCCGTCCTTATTTTAATAACAAAAACCATATAAATGATTAATCGCCCTAAGTTTTACGTATATCTCCCAATAGTATTTGCGCTCATATTAATTCTCGGTATTTACATAGGTCGCACTTTTCATCTCGATAGAAAAGAAGGAAATGTGATGACAAATAACTCAGCAAAGTTTAGCAAAATAGATGATGTGCTGCGGTATGTTACGGATGAATATGTGGATACTATAAAAGAAGATAAGCTAGTGGATAATACCATTACTGCTATGCTCAAGCAGCTTGACCCGCATTCTGCCTATATCACCAAAGATGAAATTGCAGATATGAATGAGCCGCTTCAAGGTAATTTTGAAGGAATAGGAGTGGAGTTTAATATTGTGGATGATACTATAAGAGTGGTGAATGCCATACCAAACGGACCGGCAGAAAAAGTGGGAGTGCAGGCAGGTGATAAACTTATAATGGTGGACGGCAAAAAAGTGGCAGGTATTAAAATTACCAATAAAGGAGTGATGGAACGGCTGAAAGGAAAGGGCGGAACAAAAGTAAAAACTACAATGATGCGCAGAGGTAAGAAAGAACTAATTGATTTTACTATTACTCGCGGAACCATACCTATTTACAGTATTGATGTGGCATATATGGTGAGTTCCAAAACAGGATATATAAAAATTTCACGCTTCGCGGAAACTACGTATGACGAATATATGGCTGCATTTAAAACGCTTCAGAAAAAAGGAATGATTCAATTAATTATTGATTTGCGTGGCAATGGTGGCGGATATTTAAAAACTGCGGTTAGTCTGGCAGATGAATTTTTATCAGAAGGAAAGGAAATCGTTTATACACAGGGCAAAGCCCGACCAAGAGAAGATTATAAAGCGAAAGCAACAGGTAGTTTTGAGCACGGAAAACTTATAGTGCTTATTGATGACGGTTCAGCTTCGGCAAGCGAAATATTAGCAGGTGCGCTGCAGGATAACGACAGGGCAACATTGGTCGGCAGGCGTTCGTTCGGAAAAGGATTGGTGCAGGAACAATCAGCATTTGCAGATAGTTCGGCGATAAGGTTAACTATTGCGAGGTATTATACCCCTACGGGAAGATGTATTCAGAAGTCGTATGCTAAAGGTGTAGATGCTTATTATGATGAAGAATATGCAAGGTATTTGAGTGGTGAACTGGAGAGTGCAGATAGTATGAAGGTGAAAGATTCGGTTAAGTATAGAACCCCAATGGGAAAAATTGTTTACGGAGGAGGAGGTATTACACCGGATGTATTTGTACCGCTGGATACAACAGGGCGCAGTCATTATTTAGCTCAGGTGGAATATAGCGGAGTGATAAATGATTTTGCTTTTGATTATGCTGATAAACACAGAAAAAAACTGAATGATTATAAATCTGCGGAACTTTATAACAGGGAGTTTGAAGTAACTTCGGAGATAATGGATGAGTTTGTAGCTTATGCCGAGAAGAATAAAATAAAACGAAATGACAAGCAACTTAGCATTTCAGCTTCAATAATAAAAAATCAGTTAAAGGCATTGATTGCACGTAATATCTGGAACAACGATGGATATTATCCGGTAATACTAAGCGAAGATAATGTATTGAAAAAAGCGGTGGAGTTAATGAAGAAGTAAAAATGGATATTAGATATTGGATGACAACTACATCCAATATCTAATATCCAACATCTTATTCAATGATAATCTTTCTGTTTGCCCCGCCAGCATTAATAAAATAAATCCCTTTTTCCATATCTCCTTTTTCTATGGTAAGTTCTTTTCCCGAGAAATTAAATGTTTTTATTTCTTTGCCCAACAAATCTGTAATTCTAACAGTTGAGCTAATGAAACAGTTGTAAATAAAGCAAAACAAAATGTAATGACAAAAGAAAGAAAACTAGTTTTTGTTTTCATATTTATTAGCTTAATTATTAATTGTTTCAAAAAGTGATCTTTATTTCTTTACCTTTTTTCAATTATTTAATCCACTCAAACCTAGTATAAGGCATCAATGCTTTTGGTATTTTAATTCCTTCTGCTGTTTGATTGTTTTCTAGTAAACAAGCTACAATGCGAGGCAATGCCAAAGCACTGCCATTTAAAGTATGCGCCAATACAGGTTTTCCATCGCCTTCTTTAAATCGTAATTTCAATCGGTTACTTTGAAAAGTTTCGAAGTTAGAAACAGAGCTTACTTCCAGCCATTTTTGCTGAGCAGCAGAATACGTTTCGAAATCATAAGTGAGTGCAGAAGCAAAACTCATATCACCACCGCAAAGTTTCAACGTGCGAAAAGGCAATTCCAGTTCGCGCAATAAACCAGCAACATAAGTGCGCATTTCCTCCAGCGTTTCATACGATTTATCAGGATGAGCAATTTGCACTATCTCCACTTTATCAAACTGGTGCAAACGATTTAATCCACGTACATCTTTTCCATAACTACCTGCTTCCCTTCGGAAACAAGGTGTATAACCACAATTTTTAATTGGCAACTGGTCGGCTTTTACTATTACATCTCTGTAAATATTGGTTATAGGCACCTCTGCGGTAGGTATCAGGTATAATTTATCTTCTCCTACAAAATACATTTGTCCTTCTTTATCTGGCAACTGCCCTGTTGCATATCCTGAAGCTTCGTTCACCATAATTGGCGGTTGAATCTCTAAATAACCCGCTGCTGTTGCTTTATCTAAAAAGAAATTAATTAATGCACGTTGCAGATGAGCGCCTTTTCCTTTATATACAGGAAAACCAGCACCGGTTAATTTATTTCCAAGTTCGAAATCTATTAAATCATATTGAGATGCTAAATCCCAATGCGGTTTTGCGCCATCATACAATTTTGGAATTTCTCCTTCCTCATATACATTTTCATTTTCTGCAGGAGTTTTTCCTTTCGGTACAGATAAATTAGGAGTATTTGGCACAGTAACCAATAATTTTTGTTGTTCTTCTTCTATTGATTTTAACTGCTCAGCAAGTTTGTTAGAACTTTCTTTTACAGCCGCAGATTTATTTTTCAAATCATCTGCCTCTGCTTTTTTACCTTGTTTATACAAATCACCAACTTGTTTGGCAATTGTGTTTGCTTCATTTAATAAAGAGTCCAGCTCATTTTGAGTTCGTCTGCGGTCATTATCCAATTCCAGCACTTGTTCTAGAATTGGTTTCGCATCAAAATTCTTAATTGCCAATCGTGCAATTGCTTCGTCTTTGTTTTCGCGGATGTAATTTAGTTGTAGCATATATTTTAAATGATTATAAGTTCAAAAGTACAGGATTTTGTCTGCTATCTTGAATGGTAATTATTTCTATTGCGGTTTCATTTACTTTATAGAATAATGTGGTGTATTTTGTTACGACACATTTTCTGATATTCTTTTTTTCTTTTGAAGCAGGATACATCTGTGGGTTATTTGTTAATAGTTTTATTGTTTTTGAAAGCTTGGTGAGAAAGTTTTGCTTTACTCGCTTGGAAAACTTGTGTTCTAAGTAAGAAACAATCTTATCTAAATTCTTTTCTGCCCTGTCAGAGATTACAACTTGAAGAGCCATTATTTATATTTAGCCATCACTTTATTGAAGTCTTTTTTCTTTCCTTTTGATAAATCCGTTAACCCTGCTTCAATGTCCGTTTTTTGAGCTTCGCTTAATTCCTTCCAAAAATCCTGCTTATTTGGTGTTTTTTTTACAAGAAAATTATATAATTCGACTAATCTACTTTCTTCAAGCATATCAATCTTTCTAAAAAGCTCTAATTTAATTTCTGATGTGTTCATTTCTTAAATGTATTTATTATTTATACCTGCAAATCTACAAAATCAAGAGTTAGAAAAATAAAAAATCCCCTAAACTTCTTCAGAAGCTCAGGAGAT
>CAILDT010000986.1 GCA_903833025.1 uncultured Bacteroidota bacterium
ACAAACGCAATATTGCACTCAAAACGAATTTAATATGTGGAGTTATTTTATTGCCCAAAAAATATTATACACTACCGACCAAGCACAGATAATGAAGTTTACTACCGATGGTCCGTTTACAACTGCTTTTAGCAAAGCCGCTCCGCCAAGAGTTGGTTATTGGATTGGCAGACAAATTATAAAACAGTATGTAAAAAATAATCCAAATATGAGTCTGCAGCAATTGATGGATGAAAAAGACGCTCAAAAAATATTAACAAAAGCAAAATATAAACCTTCTAAATAAAAATATGAAACAATCAGAAATTAAATTTACAGTAACGCTTGACGAAAACAATTTACCCGAAAAAATAGATTGGACAGCAACCGATGCTAACGAAAAAAGCACTTCAAAAGCAGTAATGATAGCACTTTGGGATGCACAAGAAAACAATACACTCCGGATAGATTTATGGACAAAAGATTTTTTGGCTGACGAAATGAAACAGTTTTATCATCAGTGTTTTTTATCTATGGCAGATACTTTTGAGAGAGCTACCGGCGAAACTGAAGCTGCAAAGGAAATGCGTGGTTTCGCACAACACTTTGGCGAAAAAATGAATTTGATTGTGAAGAAATAAAGCGCGAATAGGTTTAATATTTAAACCGTCATTATTTCTTTTTCTTTTATCTCTAAATGTTTATCGCATTTAATTACAAAGCCATCTATCATTAGCTGTACCTTTGCTTCTGCATCTTTTATTTCGTCTTCGGGCGTACCATCTTTTTGAAGTTTTTTTAATTCTTCGTTAGCTTCCTTGCGTAAGGTTCGCAAACTCACTTTGCCGTTTTCTACTTCTGATTTAGCTTTTTTCACCAAATCTTTTCTACGCTCTTCTGTTAAGGCAGGCACTAAAATACGAATAAGTACACCATCATTTTGCGGGTTCAAACCCAAGTTGGCAGCCATTATTGCTTTTTCAATTGGCGTCAACATCGATTTTTCCCACGGCTGAATAACCAACGTACGTGCATCTGCAGTGTTAACATTCGCCACTTGATTCAATGGTGTACGAGTTCCATAATAATCCACCGAAATGCTTTCAAGCATTGTCGGGCTTGCCTTGCCGGCACGCACTTTCACCAGTTCAGCTTCCAAATGCGAAACTGCTTTTTCCATTTGCTCTTTCGCGTTATCTAAAATAAATTGAATGTCTTCGTTCATAATAATAGTATTGAAATGTTAAATATTATATTCTAATGCAAAGGTAATAGATTTCTACAACTCCACCAACGTGCCTACTTGCTCTCCGTTCATAATCTTTTTAAGATTGCCTGTTTTGTTCATATCAAACACAATGATGGGCAATTTATTTTCCTTACAAAGCGTGAAAGCAGTCATATCCATCACTTCCAAACCTTTTGCATACACCTCATCAAAAGTAATAGTATTATATTTAGTAGCAGTTTTATCTTTTTCAGGGTCGGCAGTATATATTCCATCCACACGAGTTCCTTTCAAAACCACGTTAGCTTCTATTTCTATAGCGCGAAGTGTTGCCGCTGTATCAGTAGTAAAATAAGGATTACCAGTACCTGCACCAAAAATAACGACTCTGTTTTTTTCCAAATGTCTCACAGCTTTTCTACGAATAAATGGTTCGCATATTTGTTCCATTTTAATCGCTGATTGCAAACGGGTTTCCACACCTGCTTTTTCCAGTGCCGATTGTAACGCCATTGAATTTATAACCGTAGCCAACATTCCCATATAATCGCCGTGTACTCTGTCCATACCTCCTTGTTCGGCTTGTATCCCTCTAAAAATATTTCCGCCGCCAATAACCACTGCAACTTGCACTCCCATTTCCGAAATTTCTTTTATCTGTTGAGCATATTCGGCAATACGAATATTATCAATGCCGAATTGTTTATTGCCCATCAGCGATTCTCCGGATAATTTTAAAAGGATTCTTTTATATTTCATAGTTATTTTGTTTTAGAATTTTTTAGCCCAAAAAAAAGTCCCGATAAAATCGGGACTTTTAAAATAATTATTTTGTTAGCTCAATGCTATTCGTTTAAAGCTGGTTACTGTCAACCCTTTTTCGGAGTCGTTCATATATTGAGCAATTGTTTTTTTATTGTCTTTTATAAACTCTTGGTTCAATAAAGTAGATTCTTTATAAAACTTATTCAATTTACCCATTGCAATTTTCTCAAGCATATCTTCTGCTTTTCCTTCTGCACGTGCTTGTTCCTTACCCACTTCTATCTCACGATTAATAGTTTCAGCATCCACATCGCCTTTATCCACAGCTACCGGAGCCATTGCCGCAACTTGCATCGCTACATCTTTTGCTACTTCAGCATTAACAACTGGAGAACTAAAACCAACAATATTTGCCAATCTGTTTCCAGGGTGATTATAAGCAGTTACAAATGGAGCTTCAACAATTTCGTATTTTGTCAACTCTATTTTCTCTCCTATTACACCTGTTTGTTCAATTAATTAGAT
>CAILDT010000987.1 GCA_903833025.1 uncultured Bacteroidota bacterium
CTAACGCTTTAGTCGTGATTGATTTGTGTTTGTTTCGTTTTTCAAATTCACCCGATTTTACTTGAGCCTCAATTCGCGCTATTCTGTCTTGAAAAGTTTGATTTCCAGACCGTTTTTCAAGTTTTTTAACATCTTCTATATTTTTTAAGTCTGCTTTTTTACTTTTCTTAGATTGTTCTTTCACAGGACTTGCCGCACGTTTCTTCGTCTTCGGTTCAGCAACTTGGTAAACTTGTGACTTCGTTGTAAATGTTCGTTTTTCATACCCCGTTTTAATATTTGGATTAGACAATGCGCAAGCGTAAGGAATATTGTTTTTCTGCGAAAACTTTTTTACATGATCAATCCATGAATTTGAATGTAATTTTTCAACATGAAGTCTCTCCATAACAAGTTTTGTTTTATTTCCATATTGTTTTTTTAAATTAGGGTTCTTTCGTGGTCCAATTGGTCCTGGATCATCGTCTTCTCCTTGATCTGCCACCTTTGGTATTGGTAGTCCCATAGTTCCTCCTCCATTTGCGGGATTAAACCTTTTCTTAACTTTTGGAGCGATACTCATTTATTTACAAAGTATAAAAAATGAGTTATTCGTGGTTTTTAGATCCAAGTGTTCCAAGCAATCAAAACAGCTATCCAACACAAGCAACTGCGTTTGCGTCAAGCTCGTTAGCAAGTGCAAGTAAAAGTTATATGGTGGTGGACAAAGGTAGTCAGGAGCCGGAGCTTTTTAAAATGACGGATGGAAACAGAAAAGCAGACAATATGACTATATTTTCGGTAGATAAGTCTCCGCTGGGCATTGAAGCAAGAGAAAGAGCCAGCAAGCAAATGTTTACGTCTGCGCCCGATCGTGTGCTAACAGTTCCGAATGTGAATAGTTTAAGTAGAAATACATTATTGCAAAGATCCTAATTATTAAAGATGAAATTAAAAGCGAAAAAAATTATACGTACTAATAAATCTTCTGTTTTATCTAAAGAGCAATTAGTTAGCATGATGAGCGCTACTTATCAACCTAACAGTATGCTACGCTCTGTGGATGGATATGTACCCGATCCTACTATTAGCGACAACCGCGTGAAAGTTTATCACAATGTCAGATTAAAACATACGGTAGTAGCTCATCGAGGTAGCCAAACCTTGTCGGATTGGGTAGAAAATGCGGCTTATTCTGTGGGTATTAAACGAGGGAGCAATTGGAGTCATTCAAAAGAAAAACAAAAAGAAGCGGAGAAGAAGTATGGTATTAACAATTTGACAACCATAGGCCATAGTAAGGGAGCACTCCATGCGCAGGAATTTGGCGGGAATGGAGATATAGTGACATCCAATAAGCCGGTGAACATCCCTGATTTATTTCGAAAAGTGCCGAGCAATCAACTTGACTACGTAGGAGAAGGAGACGTAGTTAGCATGTTACGGCCATGGCAGCGAGGAGCCGACCCGGTAGTTTTAAGTAAAGGAAAGACCACATGGCAAAGATTGAAAGCCGCCGTGAGACCGGTAACGGCCATTTTAAAAGAACATAAGATTGATACTATTTTACGCAAGGAGAAGAAAACTCATAATTCTGAATTATAACGTTTGAAATGAAATTTAATAAAAATTTGTTAAAAAAAGTAGTTCGTACAGGTAAATCGGCGATAACTATTGCCAATGCCTTTAAAAGCGGCAATGCGCCAAAAGTAGTCACTGAACTAATAGGTAGAAGAGCTGCACATCAGGCTACTGATTACTTAGATAGCCGATTTTCAAAACATAAAAGTTATCGTTTGGCAAAAGGAGCATACAATACATACAACGATTTTAGCTCTGGCAATGTTGTTGGAGGTTTAAAAAGTGGATATGCCTTGGGAAAAGAAGTTATTGGAAAGAAAAGGAGTCGTCAGCTAGAGGATACGATAAGTGCATACACAAAGCCTAACGAGCATCTAATAAGCAATTTAAACACGGGATACAACCTTGGCAAAGAGATTTTTGGAGCAAGTCGAAATAAAAAAGTAGAAGATAGATTGACTTCTTATTTACGGCCAAAAAGTCATGGCCTATAATTCATTAATTTTATAATTATTAAAATGGCCAATATTTATGGTACTTTTGTGGATGTTTTTGTAACTATAGATTCCGACCAGGATATAACTGGTAAAAAACGATTTTTAAACTTAGATAATGAATTTGACGGTACTTTAGTCCAACCAACAATATTAGCGGAAGCGGAAGTAATAGACACTACTGAGTTGAGTTTTTTAGCCGGTGCATCTTCTAATATACAAAATCAGTTTGCTGGTATCAACATTGTCTTAACTGGATTAACCGCATTGGAACAAGCTTTACAAGCCCTCGAACCAAGCCCAGCGTTAAATGTAGTTCAGTTTAATGATACTGTTTCATTAATAAATACAAGCTTCTCTGCAACAAATAATATGGCTTATAATAGAATTGATATGAATGATGGAGTAAGTGCATCCCTTACGTTTAGCATCGATACTATTCCTGGCAAGCCTTTGCTTGGCATTATTGATGATGAAAATTCAAATTTGGCAATGACTGCAACTCAATTAATTCTAAATGGATCTGCAGCATTACGACCTGTCCAAATTTTATTAAACGATGGAACATCTTCCAATACGCTGAGTGCTTCTAGCTGGAGTGGCGATTGTGCAGGCAGCGCGAATTCAGCCACTTATGCCTCGTCTGTAAACATTGCGGATTTAGCAACAGGAAGCAATTATCCTGTTTTATTCAATTCTATTTCCACTGTGGGTTATAATAACTTGTCTATGGATGTGAGTTCGGGCAATCATTTTTATTATAGTCCAGGAACAAATAAAATTACAGTTGGTGGAACAACAAATGGAGGATTAGCTATTTCAGGAACGGCTTCCACTATAACGGTAGCAGGAACAGGAACCGCCATTTCTGCCGTCAATGCGTCAGCGATTAATTTAGGATCTTCTACTGTCACGGCAGGTACCTTTAGTGGCGCTTTATCTGGTTTAGCTTCGAGTGCTTCGACTGTATTAACAGTTCCCGATTTAACAACCGCTTCGAACTGCCCAGTCGGATTTTTTGTCAACACGTCTGGGCAACAAGCGCCGCATACAAATACAAATCTGTCTTTTCAGCCTACAACGAATACGTTACGAGCCACTACTTTTGAAGGAGCATTAACTGGTCTCGCGTCTTCGGCAACAAACGTTGTTGTAACGAGTGATAATACGAATGGAAATTATTATATTCCATTTGCGAAAACAAGTGGAACAGGAGGCAAACCTCTTTTTATTGATGATGATGTAATTGCTCCATTGTATTACAATCCAAGCACAGCAACGCTTACAACAGCTGTTTTTGTAGGTGGAACTGTAAATGGAACAACTGGACTTTTGCTTCAATACAACGGAACGACTAAATCTTACATTTCCACAAATGGAGTTCAAGAAACTCTTTTAACAACGCAAGGCACAGCAACTTATTCAAGTCCTACTCTTACATTAGTTACAACCACTCTCGCCCCATATCCAACCACATACGGAAACATTATTACATTCAGCGGTTCAGCAGTCGCTCAAACAGTCAGCGCTATTACAGTCCCAGCCAACATGCCTATCAATGCAATGTATTATTGTTATATTACAAACTCTAACACATCCGCAGGCGCTATTAC
>CAILDT010000988.1 GCA_903833025.1 uncultured Bacteroidota bacterium
CAAAAAAATAAATAATGAAAATATTTTTCATTTTTTTGTTCAACTTGAAAAAAAATTAAATTTTTTTTCTGAAAAATGATTTTTGAAAACAATAAACAAAGAACGATTTTTTAAAAATAATTTATTTTAATCGCTCTAGTAAAGCCATATAAAATCCATCTGCGTGATATGTTTCTGGCGAATAACGTTTTTCGCCCAGTAAATTCCATTTATCACTTGCTTGTTCCAAAAACCATTTCACTTGTTCTTCTCCTTCGCTTGGTAAAATGCTACAGGTAGCATACACCATCTTCCCTCCTACTTTTGTTATGTCCGAAAAATTAGTGAGTATTTCTCTTTGAATTTTTTTTACTCTTTCTATTTCATCTAAACTCAATTTCCATTTGCTATCGGGATTCCTACGTAATACGCCTAATCCGGAGCAGGGGACATCTAACAATAATCTATCGGCGGTATCTTTTAAACGCTTGATTACTTTTGAAGAATCTATTGCTCGTGTTTCAACAATTCTTACATCTGCTCGCGCGGCACGTTTTTTTAATTCCAATAATTTTTTCTCTTTTACATCCAATGCGATGATGCGTCCTTTGTTTTTCATCAAGGCAGCAAGGTGCAATGTTTTTCCGCCTGCGCCTGCACAGGCATCTACTACACGCATTCCGGGTTGCACGTTTAAAAAATCAGAAACCATTTGGGAGGATGCGTCTTGCACTTCAAATAATCCTTTGTGAAATGCTTCGGTGCGAAATACGTTTCTCGGAAATTTTAATTCTACTGCATCGGGCGACCAGATAATGAGTGATGCGTCGGTTATTTTTTCTTCTTCTAATGTTTTTTGTAATTCTTTAGGATTTGTTTTTAATGAGTTGGCACGAAGCACTGTTGTTGGCCGTTGGTTGAGTGCACGAATGGTTTTATCCCATTCTTTACCCAATTCTTTTTCTCCAAGTTTATCTAACCAATCGGGAACGGATTCTCGGATTTTTCTTATCTTATGAAACTTTTCTAATTGCGAAATAATTTTTTTTTCGTTCAACCCTTTAAAATAATTACTTTCGGGTAATGTGTATCCATCGAAAACAAGGTAGGTTCCAAAAATCATCCAAAGGTTTTTGTCGGAAAGTTTTGCATCTGCTTCTATGCCAGATGATGCAACTAATAATCGCCAGTTGCGGATGATGTCATACGTAACGTCGGCAACAAAGCTTCGTTCGCGCACGTCCCAATTTTTGTGGGCGCGCATTACTTTTTCTATTGCTTTATCGGCATACTCGTTTCTTTCAAAAATATCTTTTAAAGCTGTAAATATTGCTTTGATATGAAAGCTGTGGTGTTTTAAATAAAATTCTTTTGTCATTGTGCAAAAGTAATATTAATAAGCTTTGATTTAGATGGAAGTAATTTGTGGAATTACTCACCTGAAAAAACTCGTTGCTTTTTTTGCAAAGAATTTTTTGTTTCAGTAAAACATATATTGTTATTTTCAAAATCAGCACCTTTACCCAACTTTTATTGTTCAATACTACTCTTAATTGATGCAAATCATTATTCTTCTAATAATTAATAACGACCTTTGCAACCTTACATTTATTTATGAAAATAAAAATTCTCCTGCTATCTGCTATTATAGCAATGCTTTATACTACTTGCACCAGCGATGCTTACAACCCTGACATTTGTTTTCAAGAAAACGTGTTGCCTATTTTTGTTACTAAATGCAGTATGACCGATTGCCATAACTCTACTGACCATAAAGGCGGGTATGATTTATCGAACTACGATGGTATAATGCAAGGCGTAAAGGCCAAACACCCTTTGGAAAGTGCAGTTTATAATACCATAAGAGGAAATAATCCTTCTATGCCACGCGGACAAAAACTGGAACAAAAAGATATTACTTATATTAAGATATGGATAAAGATGGGGGCGCAAAATAGCAGTAATTGTAAATCCTGCGACACTACTGCATTTACCTTTAACGGACGGATAAAACCATTAATGGATAACTGGTGCATAGGATGCCACAATGCTACAAGTGCAGGTGGCGGATATAATTTAACAGATTATAACGGAGTAGTTTCTGCTATTACCAATAGCCGATTGCTTGGTGTTTTAAATCATTTATCGGGATATTCTCCTATGCCTAAAAACACTAATAAACTTGCTTATTGCGATATTAATGCTGTTACTAAGTGGGTGAATGCAGGGTATCCGAATAATTAATTATTTATTAGTAATAAATATATCTGCCAATAAATATTTCCCTTCTTCTTTAACTATGGTATAAGTTTCGGTGGTATTTACACGCTCGTGTTTTACGTTGTATTTTAATACTATGCGACTTTCTTCTTCTGTATTGTTCTGACGAATGCTGTCGGTGAGGATATATTCTACTGCGGGACCAACAATGTCTATTATTTGATTATACTTTTTTTCTCTTACTTCTTTTGTTTCGCTGCTACTGAAATCAGAAGTATAAAGTTTAACCAACTCATCATATTTTTTATCACCAATTAATTTTATTGCACTTTCAGCTGTTTTGATGGCAGCCGTTATGTCCAGTTTTTCGGACGTGCAGGACGCTAATGTGCAAACTGCAATAAATAGAATTAGTTTTTTCACTTTGATAAATTTTTTGACGAAGATAGGAAAAATTATTGGTGTAAGGGGTTAAACTCGCCAGCGGGTAATTCTTAAGCTAACGACAATCGCGCTAATTTTTTTTTATTGTTACTTGTTTGTACTTTATCGTTACTTCCTTTTTTTTATCGTTACTTATTTGAACTTTATGGTTACTTAA
>CAILDT010000989.1 GCA_903833025.1 uncultured Bacteroidota bacterium
GTATCATCTAAATCATCAAAATAATCACTAACTATTTTGTTTACGATTTTCCAAGCGTCAGGAGAAGAATATCTTTTGTCAACTATAATATTAAAAAAAGTATTTGCGGTGTCTGACTTAACAGATGATTCTTTTAGTTCTGAATTTGATAATTCTGCTTTAACTACTGCCTCATCCTTTTCTAATGTAATATTATAGGAGTTTTCGCCACGTTCATAACCACCTTTACCTTCATTGTTTGCAAATACAGAGCCTTTGTGGTATCTATAACTTCTAGTAAATGTTGTGTAACCTTCATTTACTATTTTAACTTCAACTAATACCGCCCTTTCTATTGTAATTGAGGCGTGTCCTGTACCGATTAATTGTCCGTCAAAATAGATTTTTGCTGTTGATGGGACAACAAAAAAATTTAATGTCGCGTCAAAAGCTAATACATTCAATGTTAGCCCGAAGAAAAGAAATGTTGTTAAGATAGATTTCATTTTGTTTCTGTTTTTAAATTGTTTCTAAACGTTTTGTCGTTGCGATAAAGTTCGTTAGCACGTTTCTCACAATGACGGCTAACGGAATGCAGCTAAAAGAAGTGGCGGTTTTGGAACACTAAACTGGCTGTACGCATAATGTTTATTAATTGCACAACTGTTTATATTCGCACTGCCCCGCCATTTTTTTTAGGTGCTGTTATGGGCTGGGCTTATTGTAGTACTATTTTCTTGATGTCTATTGTGTTACCCTGTCCGTTAATGATGTGAACAAAATAAATTCCGTTTCCTGTCCAAGTTGATAGGTCAACATAGAATTGTTGTTGAGTTATTGCTGATTGAAAAACTTGTTGACTTAATGAGTTTGTTATTTTTATTTGATACCCTGTCAAGTTTGCAATATTTCCATTGTCAATTGTAATATGGTCGTTGGTTGGGTTAGGCCAAACTTTAATCGTGTTTTGAAATGTCACAGGATTAAATCCTGTAATTGTTGTGTTGATTAGTAATGTGTCGGTAACTGTAATATTTGTTATACAAATATTACCAGTAAATAAATTGGCAATTTCAGTTGGTGTTAAAGCACGATTCCAAACACCTAAGTCGTCAATTTTACCATTAAAGAAAGCCCAAGCATTTTGGGTTCCAATCGGGCCACAAGCTGCGCCAATATAAGTCCTTGTTGCTTCCGTTCCTAGGGTTGAAGATATATTAGGAACTATCACAAATTGAACAAAATAACCATTTTTGTAGACCGATACTCTTTCATTACTCAGCTGTGTACCATCATAAACGATTGTAAAATTGTTCCATAAAGAAGTGTCAACGATATTTTGATTTGTGTTAGTCCCTTGCCCACCAATAAAACTCAAACTGATGTCTTTAGTGTTAATATCATTATGCGCAAGCGAGAAACCAATTGGTCCATTGTATTGTCCATTATCTTTCCAATGTCCGAAAACGGTACCGTATCCTAAGGGGGGGAAATTCAGGTTGGAATTTATCCAGTAAGATAAAGTCATTTGACTTGAACCATTTAAAGAAGATAAAAAATTTAACCAAATAAAGTCATCTACACCATCAAAACTATATGCTTTGTTAGTTAATCCAAACCTGTCACTAGTAAGCACAATGCCATTCATAAGAGTGCCATTATTTGCATTGCCACTCTCGTCATTAGCATTGCCGTTAAAAGGATACCATCCAAGAAGGCTGTCAGCCGGAACGTAAGAAGGAGTTTGTGCAAAAGCATTAATACTAAATGCTAAACTTGCGAGTAAAATTATTTTTTTCATTTTTTTTGAATTTTATTATTATTAATTTCTTTCCGTTTTTTATACTGTTCGCTGGTCTACAGTTTTGTATTTTCAAAAGTGTCCAAAGGTCTTACCTAAGGTGGTTCTCTTGTTTGTCCGTTTGGTGGTTGTCTTTTAGCCTTGCCCATAACGTTTGAAAGATTTATGAAGTAAAAAAAAGGGGGGATTAAAAGCTCGTCTCTTTCGCCCCGCGACAAACGTTATTAAATGCTTGAAACTTCATA
>CAILDT010000990.1 GCA_903833025.1 uncultured Bacteroidota bacterium
TCTAAACAAGCTTGTTTATTTTTAGAAATGCACTTTCAAAAATGAAATGACACTTTCAAAAATGAAATGACACTTCTAGAAATGAAACAACACTTTCAGAAACGAAACGACACTTTCAGAAATGAAACGACACTTTTAGAAATAGAAACGCACTTTCAGAAATAGAAATGCACTTTCAGAAATGAAACGACACTTTTAGAAATAGAAACGCACTTTCAGAAATAGAAATGCATTTTCAGAAATGAACGAGCTTGTTTAGAAATAATTAGCACTAATTTTCAAAAATCAACACTAATTATACAAACTGATGATTTTAAAAAGCCAAATTGGTTTCGAAAAAAAGGAAACGAAATAACTAATAAACCACCGAGTATCGTACCAATAAAAACACTATTTTTACGCTCCAATTAATAAATATGAAAACATTAGTAGCTAACTTTTCGAAACAATTAACAGAAGCAATTGCCATTGGCAGCAACGCAAAACTAACTCCTTCGGCATCGCCAATATCCAACGTGCTGATATGCGGCTTGGGTGGTTCGGGCATTGGTGGTAGCATAGTAAGCGAGCTGGTGGCAGGCAATGCTAATGTGCCGATAAACATTACCAAAGGATATTTTATACCTGCCTATGTAAATGAAAATACGTTGGTTATTATTTCGTCCTATTCGGGTAATACAGAGGAAACATTGAATTGTATGGAACTGGCTATCGCCAAAAAAGCGAAGATTGTAAGCATTACTTCGGGCGGAAAAGTAGCGGAAATTTCGAAGCAAAATAATCTGGATGTTATAATAGTTCCGGGTGGTATGCCGCCACGGTCGTGTTTAGGGTTTTCGTTAACGCAATTGTTTTTTATTTTAGGGTTTAATAAAATTATCACTACTAATTATAAAGCCGAATTGCAAGCGGCTGTTAAATTAATAGATGATGAAGAACAAAATATAATTGCCGAAGCTACCAGCATCGCCAACAAACTTATTGATAAAACGCCTGTGATTTATGCCACTACAAATAACGAAGGGATAGCCATTCGCTTCCGTCAGCAATTAAACGAAAACGCCAAAATACTTTGTTGGCACCACATCATTCCCGAAATGAATCATAATGAATTGGTTGGCTGGACAGAAAAAAACGATAACCTTTCGGTTATTTTATTTCACGACAGAGAGGAATATTCGCGCAATGTTACGAGGATAGAAATAAATAAAGAGATAATAAAAAAATATACTTCGCACATCACAGAAATTTATTCGAAAGGAAAATCGAACATCGAAAAAGCAATTTACTTTATTCATCTCGGCGACTGGGTGTCGGTTATTTTGGGAGAGTTACGCGGCGTTGATTTAATGGAAGTAAATGTTATCAATCACCTGAAATCGAAACTTTCGGAGATATAAAATAGTTACCTCACCCCTTAATCCCCTCTCCTTGAAAAGGAGAGGGGGTAGTTGGTGAGAAGCACAATACAAAGGAGTTCAGGTAGCGTCACCCCCTCTCCTTTTTCAGGGAGAGGGCTGGGGTGAGGTCTCAATAAAATTCTATAATCAGATGCAACAAGTAAAATATATTGATTTAGGATTGATAGATTATAAAGAAGCGTGGGACTATCAGGAAAAATTATTTGATGAAATTGTTGCTGATAAAATTGCTAATAGAAATCACCCTAACAACCAACAACTAACAACCAACAACTATTTAATCTTCTGCGAACACCCACACGTTTATACTCTCGGCAAAAGTGGTGACGAACAACATTTGCTGGTGAATGAAACGCAGTTAAAACAAAAACAAGCAACGTACTATAAAATAAATCGCGGTGGCGACATAACGTATCACGGTCCGGGACAACTAGTGGGCTATCCTATTTTAGATTTAGATAATTTTTTTACTGATATACATAAATATTTACGGTTTCTGGAAGAAATAGTTATTCGCACATTAGCCGAATATGGAATAGAGTCGGGGAGGAGCAACGGCGAAACGGGTGTTTGGTTAGATGCCGACAATCCGCACAAAGCACGAAAAATATGTGCAATGGGTGTGCGTGCAAGCCGTTGGGTAACAATGCACGGCTTTGCATTAAACGTAAATACCGATTTACTTTACTTCGAAAACATTATTCCTTGCGGTATTGCCGATAAAGCAGTTACTTCGATGGATAAAGAACTTGGACAAAAAGTTAATGAAGAAGAGGTGAAACAAAAACTAAAACACCATTTCGCTCAATTGTTTGAATGCGAGATAGTGTAGATTAGTTTCCGCAACAAACCGATTTTTTATTATTTTCGTTTCTCAATTAATAATCCCTAATGAATTTAGTTAGCAGTAACGTAATTTCTAAACATCTTTTTCTTTACATCAGCTTATCGCTGTTTGTTGCTACAATGTTTTTATCAAATAAAACAGAAGCACAAACAGTTCCTGAAATGATAGATGTGGTGCTTCATTGTAAAAAAGATGGAAAGGATTTATCTAACGTTACTGTTAAAGTTTTTAAGAATACGTTCATCTTCCAAAACCAATATACCAGCAATGCTTTAGGAAAGGTTAAGTTCAACCTGCCTTTCGGTCCTGATTATAAAATTGCTTTTTCTTATCCTGGTTGTATTGATATGTTTGAAGAAATAAAAGCATCAACTATTCCAAGAAATCTCGTTGATATTTTTCCAAAGTATAAAGGCGAAGTTTTATTTTTTGAAACAACAGATGTAAGTATTCGCAAAGGGAAATACGATAAAGCATTTAACAAAGTAATATTTGATTTTAATGGAGGCAAAACAATGATGGACGATGAACCTTATCGGCAGGCGTTTATAAAAGATGTGCAAGTGGATGATAAAGAGCAGGAAGCAATATTAAAAGAAAAATTAAGGAAGTATAGGGAAGAGCAAGATAAAGCAATTGCAGATAAAATAAAAAAAGAAAAGGAAGCACAGGAACTTGCTGATAAAGCAGCATTAGAAAAAATGAATGCTGAACAAAAAAGGAAATATGAAGAAGAACTTGCAAAAAAATTAGCACAGGAAAAACAAGATGCTGAAGACGATGCTGAAATAGCTGCTGCCGAAGAGCGTGCCAGATTAACAAATGAGGCAAATGCAAAAAAACAAAAAGAAAGTATGGAGAGTGAAGCGCAGAGATTAAAACTTGAAGCCGAAGAAAAAGCATTAGCAGAAAAAAAGAATAAGGAAATAAAAGAAAATGCAGAAAGTGATTTGCTAAAAGCAGCAGCAGAAAACGAACGTAATGCAAAACAAAAAGCATTGGCTGCACAGTTGGAAGAAGCTCGTGCCAACTCCATAATAGAACAGATGAAACGAAATGCTGAATTAAAAAGCAGGCAGGAAACATTGGCAAAAGCAGAAAAGGAGAAGGAAATAAAATCGATGCAGAATCAGAAAAGTAAATATAATGAAGTTAAAAAATTGGTAGTTGCAGCAGCCACTGCCGAACGGAATGTAAAAGTAACACAGCAAAAAGCTGCACCTGATTTAAAAACGTACGTCAGAAAACAATCGCCAACCGTAAAAGTTACTGAAGATAGCGGTTTTTATAAGGACGTGCGGATAACCAATATTACCTACTATCAACAAAACGACACATATAGAAAGGAACGCACGTTCTGGGGTTCGGTACATTATTATAAAAACAATAAGGAAATTGATGAGCTGGTTTACAATGTTGAAGTCAATTACTATTTATCGTATGCAAATAAATAAAACACATTTATGAAACACATTTACAAAATCTTCCTTGCCCTGTCGCTGATATTTTTGTTGCTATTGCAACACACCATATCAGTTGCGCAAACTACAAGTTTTATTTACTACGGAGTGGAGCAAGGATTGTCCCAATCACAGGTGCAAGGCATCACACAGGATAATGGTGGTAACCTGTGGGTTGCCACTTTATCAGGACTTACAAAATATAATGGCAGAGAATTTAAAACGTTTTCTCGTAAAGATTCATTGGCGGAGGATTGGGTAACGGCTTTATATAAAGATAAAAAAGGAAATATCTGGTTCGGGCATTGGGCTGGTGGTGTCTCGATGTATAATTATACAACAAAAAAAATTGAAAACCTGTCGTTGGAATCATTCACTCAATTTAAAACAGTTACCAGCATTATTCAGGATAATCAAGATAGGTTTTGGTTTGCAACAGAAGGTGCAGGTGTTTTTATTTATGACCCAATAAATAAAAACAAAAATGCAATAACTAAAATAGATGGGCTTGGAAGCGTTAATGTTTATAGTCTTTGTAAAGACCAGTTAGGAAATGTGTGGATAGCAACTGATAATGGAATTACTGTTTATGACAACAAATCAAATATAAGTTCATCTGCTTCATTTGCAAGAATAACTTCTGAAAATGGGTTATTGAGTAATCATATTACAACTCTTGCTTTTGTAAATGGTAATGAAATATGGGCTGGTACGGGCGATGAAGGGGTGCAAGTATTAAAAGTAAATCCTGATTTTAATTATAAGAGTGCCTCTAAAGCTATTGAAAATGCAGGTTATGTAATTGACAAAGAAAAAGGATTGGGTGCCAATTTTATTAATTGCATTTACGAAGATAACACGCATACCGTTTGGATAGGCACTACAGGCGGAGGTGTTACCAAGGTTACACCTTATACTTTGAAAGATAGAAAAGAAGCAATTGCGAATGCAATCGTTTATAATTATAGTACCAAACAAGGATTAAATTATTTTAATGCCTATTCTGTTTTTCAGGATAACGAGGGCAACGTATGGATTGGTACGGATATGGGCTTGAATAAATATCGTGGCGAACGTTTTCAGATTTACGATGAAGGCGACCAACTGGTAAATAATCTAGTGTGGACTACTCTTTGCGATAGGTCTGGAAACATCTGGATGGGTACAAATGATGGGATAAGTAAGATTTCTTTTTCCTATTCAGGAAAAAATAAAAAAGAAGAGCACACCATAAATAATTACACAAAAGAAGATGGATTGAGTAGTAATGTTATTCTTTCTTCTTTTGAAGACAAGTATGGTAACATTTGGTTTGGCACTGGTTACGGTGGTGTTAGTAAATACGATAAAATAAAAAATAAATTTATTACCTATAATAAAGAAGATGGTTTGGCTGGTGATTTAGTGTTTTCTATTTCAGATGATAATGAAGGAAATATTTGGTTTGGCACTAAAGAAGGAGCTTCTAAGTTCGACCCTGTTGAAAAAACTTTCCGTAATTATACTTCTGCTGATGGTTTAGGAGGAAACAATGTGTATCGTATTTTTAAAGATAGTAAAGGAAATCTTTGGTTTGGTGCATTGGGCGGTAGTCTTTCTATGTATAACGGTAAAGCATTTAAAACGTATGGTGAAGCAGAAGGTATTCATCATAAATTTATTTTATGTATCAACGAAGACAAACAGCACAACCTTTGGTTTGGTGCGTATGGTGGTGGTTTATATAAGTATGATGGAAAAACATTTACTAATTATAATGTAAAAGAAGGATTGGCAACTGACTCACCTTACTCTATTATTTGTGATAACTCTAATCATATCTGGATTGGCAATAGCCACGGGATTGATAAATTTGATGAAACTACTTCACAGTTTTCTCATTATGGAAAGTCGGAAGGATTCCCTGGAGTAGAAACAAACCCGAATGCAGTATGTATGGATGCTAAAGGGAATTTGTGGTATGGAACTATTATGGGTGCTGTTCGTTATTGCCCTGCCGAGGATAAACCAAACAAGGTAGAACCGCAAACATTTATTAACGGACTGAAATTGTTTATGAATTCAGTTCCATTTCCTGATGATGCACATTTTTCTTACAACCAAAATCATCTTACTTTTAATTTTGTCGGCGTAAGTTTATCCAACCCTGAAAAGGTCAAGTATAAGTACAAATTGGAAGGATTTGATAAAGACTGGATTCCGAATTATACATTTCAAAACGAAGCGGTATATACCAACATTCCTCCCGGTACTTATAATTTTATGGTGAAGGCTTGTAATAACGACGGCACTTGCAATAGTAATGCAACACTTTATAAATTTACTATCACTCCTCCTTTCTGGAAGACCTATTGGTTTTATTTGCTGGTTGGGGTGTTGGTACTCGTATCCGTTTTTATGGTTGACAAAATAAGAACACGTGCGTTAAAAGCGGCAAAAAAATTACTCGAAGAAAAAGTGGAAGTGCGTACACAGGAACTCGCATTAAAAAATTCTGAATTGGCAGAAAAAAATAAAGATATTACAGATAGTATCCGCTATGCAAAGCGAATTCAAGAAGCAATATTACCACCAGAAAAAACAGTCAAGAAATATTTAACTGATGCTTTTATTTTTTCAAAACCAAAAGATATTGTCAGTGGAGACTTTTATTGGATTGAACAAAAAGATGATTCAGTTTATTTTGCTGCCGTGGATTGTACAGGACACGGCGTTCCCGGTGCTTTTATGAGTATTGTCGGAAATAATATTTTAAATCAGTCGTTGATTGAAACACCTAATGCCACTCCTGCAATGTTGTTGGATAAGTTAAATAAAGGGGTGAGCGAAACTTTGAAACAAGCGTCGGATGATACAAGGTTGCGTGATGGAATGGACATTGCGTTATGTTCTGTTAATATACAAAAAATGGAATTGCATTATGCAGGTGCTTATAATCCTTTATTTGTGGTTAGAAACAAACAACTGATAGAAATAAAAGCAGATAATATTGCTATAGGAAATTATGCCGAAAACCAACAACAAAAATATATGAACCACATTATGCCACTTCACAAAGGAGATATTATATATGTATTTTCAGATGGTTATGCCGATCAGTTTGGAGGACCTGATGGAAAGAAATTTAAAGTTACGCACTTTAAAAAAATGTTAGTTGAATTGGCAAATGAAGCAATGCATAATCAGCGAAATATATTGGAAGAAACTATTGAAGATTGGCGAAAAGGAATGATGCAGGTGGATGATATGCTGGTAATAGGAGTTAAGATTCAATAAAAAAAGCCCGAAGAAATTTCTTTGGGCTTTTTTTATTGAGACACGATTAAATTTTTAATTTCCAAATTCACTCATAAATTTAATTCTCATTAATCGCATTTCTTCTTCAGAATATTCTTCCTCTCCAAGTTCTTTTAATGCCTCTTGAATAGAATCACTATCCGATTCCTTAAAATACTGCAGAGCCTCTTGTTGTTTGTCTTCGTCCATATTATCATTTATATAATAAGCGATATTTACTTTGGTACCCGAAGAAACGATACTTTCAATTTCAGTAATTAAATCCGTTAAGCTTAATCCTTTTGCACTTGCAACATCTTCTAATGGTAATTTGCGGTCAATACTTTGAATGATATATACTTTTAATCCGGATTTATTTATAACCGATTTAACAACCATATCTAATGGTCGGTCTATTTCATTTTCTTCAACATACTTTGCAATTAAATCTAGAAAAGGTTTTCCGAATTTTTGCGCTTTCCCCAATCCAACTCCTGTAATATTAACCATTTCATCCATTTTGATTGGATACTGAATAGCCATCTCCTCAATAGATAATTCTTGAAAAATAACATAAGGGGGTAACTTTAATTTATGAGCCGTTTGTTTTAGCAAATCTTTTAATGCTCCAAATAAAATAGGATCTGCACCCGAACCTACTTTTCCACCTCCCGCCGATTCATCATCGTCGCTTTCGGTACCTTCGTAATCGTGATCCTTGGTAACCATAATGGAATGTGGTTTATCCATAAATGATTTACCTTCTTTCGTTATTTTAAGCAAACCATAGTTTTCTATGTCTTTTGAAAGAAGCCCAGTTACTAATGCTTGTCGAATAACTGCGTTCCAAGA
>CAILDT010000991.1 GCA_903833025.1 uncultured Bacteroidota bacterium
CAATTTGAATCCACTTGCCTATCCACTTCTTAATTATATGTCAGGAAGGATTGATAATTTAATCAACCAACAATTAGTAAAAAAGAAAGGTGTAGATGATGTAAATCTGGAGCGGTTAAATAAGCTTGTAAGAACCTGTGTAAAAATAAAAACTGTTTACAGTAAAGATACAATCGCAAAAAAATATATTAATAAATATGTATGGGTATTAAACAATGCAGTTAATTCTCGTATAGATTTGCCCGTTGATTCTCTTGCTCAATCCTCAATGCATCTAAATCAGGCAATTCAATTGGTTGCTTTATTAAAAGATAACGACAAGTTAATTGACATAGATAAATTACTTAATAAAATTTCTCCATTTGAAAATGATGAATCGAAGAAACGATTTAAGAAATTATTCCCAAAAAAAATTATTAGTAAGCAGGATGTAAAGGAAATTGATTTAAATTATAATGGTGGATTTCATTTGATGGCTGAGTTGTATGCGACTAAGGGAAATAAAAAGAATGTCCGAATTTGTCTTGATTCTTTAGACAATAATAATCTCAATTATTTGGGGTTGTTTGATGTATATAGTTTTGAAATTATAAGCGGAAGTTTTAATCTTTCCGAATTTTCAAATTCAATTCGCGAAAACAAAAAAAAATCAAACGAAAATTTAGATTTAATAAAAGTCTTTATTAATAATCTTTACATGATTAAATTAAAATCACCGAATCTTGAAATTCAAAATTATTATTCAAGTATTCCTGGAGTTGCTTCCAGAGATATGAATAATACTGTTTCGCTTGCACCCTATTTAATTTCTAATTCAATGCTCAATAATTTAATGGATAAGCGTTGGGATATACAAAAGAAAACATTAAAAGAAAATGATGAATTAAAATATATGCAGGCACTTTACTTTAAGCAAAAGGCTTCATTTGCAGGGGAAGTTATGAAGAATATTGTAGTTGCCAATGATTTTTACAAACAAGCATTTGAAAGTTATAATAATATTAGCACATCTTATTTTTCTGAAAAAAATGCAATTTGGTTATATTCAGATGATGGTTCGGGCGTTACTTGGGGAAAAAAAGAATATTTTTTTAATACCTACGAAGCAACACCAAATTTTCATTACCCGTATAAATCGGATGACGACCAATCACTGTCCTTTGTTAAATATATGTTGGAAAATAATTTATTAAAATATTTTAAAGATTATTATGTTGACATGCAAACTGTCCTTAAGAACTATATTATTCAGCAAAAATTGAATCCGAGCAATACTAAATCAACCCAAAAATTAGATTATTCATTTTTCGACTACGCCAAATTACTTAACAAAAACAATTCTACGGGAAAAGATATCCTGAACAAAGAATTCCTAGACCTTGTATTTATAAACAAAGCATTTGAAGAAAACGATTCTACAAAAGCATACAACATTATTGAACGAATGGATATGAAAAAAGTTTTACTCCCTTCTTTTTCCGATAGTAAATCCAATCGTTATTTAATAAAACAACTTGTCGTAAACTTAGCCGTTAACAATCGTTATGACCAATCAATAAAAATAGTAAATGCTTTGGATGCAGGGTTCAAACGAAATATATTGATTGATATTGTAGAAGCATTACACGAAAAAGGTCCCGTTGAAAACACTCCATTATATCTCGATGAGTTTTTTAAAACCAGTAAAGAATTACAAACGCATTATGGGGTAAAAATATATAACGACCTTGCAATGATTGGTACAAAATATACGTATGATTTAGCAGAAAATAATTTGAAAGATGTTGGTTCCCTTTCCAAATCCCGTGCACAACTCAATTTTATCCGTGGAATAATTTATAACAATAATTATTATCTCGCCACTCAAAAAATTCCTGAACAAATCTCAAGTTCTAGAGAAGCGATGTGGAACAATGAAATAATCGAACATTATATTCATTCAAAAACAATAACATCAATCGAAGATATTGTTACACATAAAATAGTTAAAGTAACAAACAACAAAGGGTGGGAAAGTTATGATACTAATTTCGAAAGCTCTTACGGTGCAGATTATGAAAGCATCTTCGGCGAAGATTTTAAAATAGATACTTCGGATTAACAAATGAAACCGCTAAAACATATACGATATATTTTATTCGCACTAATGGTAATTGGCTGCTTTACCAACTTTGCCCAAAACGAATACGGACTTAAAATGTATTATCATTGCTGCTTTTTAGTGGGCATCACATTGTTAATAGACGCATTTATTTCTCTATCTCAAAACTTCAAAACAAATAAACTTCTTGCAATTTATCTTTTTGCCGAAAGCTTTTTATTAGGAATAATGTTTATTGCTTTTGAAGCAAAAAATTTGCATTGGAATTATACAGGTCCAGTACTTTTATTAAGTATTGCTAGTATTTTATTACTTTATTTTTTACTTGCTTTTAGGGTTCTATTTAAAGAATTAAAATACGGCAAAGCAATTACTATTGGAATTTTTTTCATAATAATTAATACACTATGCGCAATAGGGTTTTATGTTTTCAAAACAATGCATTGGCCGGGAACAATAATTGTTTTATCCACATCAGCAACACTCACTGCGCTGCAAATACTGTTTTTTATAATCAGAAGAAAATATTATTACAAAGGCGAAAAAATAAATATTATAAACCGTATGCGCCTCCTGCCTGGCAAACTACCAATGGCATATTGTTATTTCACCATTTTTGTAGTTCACTTTTGTTTATTTATTTGGGGCATTGCACCCAACTTTTATGTATTACGAATTCCGCCGGCGATGCAAAAAATGAACGATGATAATAATCCGAAAGCACAAGTTTTCGGACAAAATATGGATACGTTTATTGATAATCGGCAAAACGCTGAAGAATCGAAATAAGGGATGTTTAATTTCATTTTCATAAATTCTTTAAAAGATTCTGCCTTCATTCTCATCCTCTTCGGATTTATAATAATTCTTTCAATCGCTTTTCTTAGAAAACATTTTTATAAAAAAGAAAAAATTGTTCAGGAAAAATTAGCCGAACTCGAACTATTGAAAAAATCATCTGCTCTTTTATCCGAAGAAAAAGAAAAATTAGAAGCTGAACGATTAAAAGTAGAAGAAAAAAATAAAAAACTCTGGTCAATGTCCGAATCAGTTTATAAAGAAAAAGCAAAAGTGGATGAAGCAAATCAAAAATTAATTATCGAAAAAGAAAAACTTGCCGAAGACAAAAAGAAAGTAGAAGAAAAAGTAAAAAAACTTTGGAATCAATCTACTGCCATTCATAAAGAAAAAGAACGCATCAACGAATTAAAATTATTAATCGAAGCAAAGCACAAAGAAATTATTGACAGCGTTAATTATGCGAAACGTATTCAGGAAGCCATCCTTCCGGATAGAAAAGAAATTACCTCGCATCTTCCCGATTCATTTATTCTTTTTAAACCTCGCGATATTGTAAGCGGAGATTTTTATTGGTTCTCGCATAAAGATGGAAAAAGTATTATAGCTGCTGTAGATTGCACTGGTCACGGTGTGCCTGGTGCTTTTATGAGTATGATTGGAAACACTGTTCTTAATCAAATAGTAAATGAAAAAGATATTACCGAACCATCACAAATATTAAATCTCTTAAACGAAGAAATAAATATTTCATTAAAACAAACTCAAGCCGACTCCGAATCGCGCGACGGGATGGATATTGCCATTTGCTCTTTCGATATGATTAAAATGGAAATGCAATATGCTGGTGCAAATCGCCCGTTGTATTTTGTAAGTAATAATGAACTTACAGAAATAAAACCAAACAAATGTGCAATAGGTGGTTTGGATTATGATGTGCCAAAAGTGTTTAATACTCATACTTTTCAACTGCAGAAGAATGATAAAATATATATTTCTACGGATGGGTATGCCGACCAGTTTAGTCCGTCAGATAAAAAATTAATGACCAAAAGATTTAAGGAAATTCTTTTATCAATTAACAACCAACTAATGGACGAACAGCGAAATCATTTGGATACGTTTATTGAAAACTGGAGAGGAGCGATGGAACAAACAGATGATATTTTGGTAATCGGCGTGAAAGTCTAATTCCTTTTTAAAATCCTTTATCAAATCTTTTTTCTACTTTTGAAACACAATTTAAAAACTATGAAACTACAAAATTATGCTTTAGGCAAATGGGTTGCAGGCGAAGGCGAAGGACAAACATTATTTAATGCCATCAATGGAGATACTGTTGCTACAGCATCAAGCAAAGGTCTCAACTTTGGTGATATGCTAAACTATGCACGCACAGTGGGCGGACCAGCATTGCGTAAACTTACTTTTCAGGAACGTGGCAGAATGTTGAAAGCATTGGCATTGCATCTTCAATCAAAAAAAGAAGATTTCTATAAAGTAAGCTGGGCTACTGGTGCCACCCGAAGCGATAGTTGGGTGGATATAGAAGGCGGGATTGGTAACCTTTTTGCTTACGCAAGTTTGCGTCGTCAGTTCCCTGACGAAACATTTTGTCTGGAAGGGGATGTTGCAAAACTTAGTAAAAATGGCACGTTCATAGGTCATCACATTTGTGTGCCCAAAGAAGGAGTGGCAATTCATATCAATGCGTTCAACTTTCCGGTGTGGGGAATGTTGGAAAAAATTGCTGTTAATCTTTTTGCAGGAGTGCCCGCAATAGTGAAGCCGGCAACAGTTACATCATTCCTTACAGAAGCTGTAGTTAAAGAAATTTACGCGTCAGGAATATTGCCCGAAGGAGCATTGCAATTAATTTGCGGAAGCGCAAACGGAATATTAGATTATGTAGAATCGCAGGATATAGTTACATTCACCGGCTCTGCAAGTACAGGCAAAATGTTGAAAGCACATCCTCGTTTGTTGCAAGAGGCAGTACCATTTAATATGGAAGCAGATTCTTTAAACTGTTCTGTGCTTGGTTCAGATGCAGTTCCCGGTACTCCCGAATTTGATATTTTTATTAAAGAAGTGCTTCGCGAAATGACAACCAAGGCAGGACAAAAATGTACTGCGGTTCGAAGAATCATAGTTCCTGAGAATTTAATTGAAGATGTGCAAATAGCATTAGGCAAGCGTTTAGCAACCACCATCATCGGCGACCCGAATGTGGAAGGAGTTAGAATGGGAGCATTGGCAGGCAAATCGCAACAAAAAGAAGTGGCTGAAAAAGTAATGCAATTATCAAAAACTCAGGAAATAGTTTTTGGCAGTATGGATAACTTTAATGTAACGGGTGCAGATAAAGACAAAGGGGCATTTATGTCGCCAATTCTTTTCTTAAATAAAAATCCATTTAAGTTTCAGGATTGTCATAATCTGGAAGCGTTTGGTCCGGTAAGTACCATTATGCCTTATAAAAATATTGGCGAAGCGATAGAATTAGCAAAGCTTGGCAAAGGTTCATTGGTTTGCTCTATCATTACTAGTGATGATAAAATTGCAAAAGAGTTTGTGTTAGGTGCTGCTTGTATGCACGGACGTATCTTGGTTTTAAACGCCGATTGTGTAAAAGAAAGTACAGGGCACGGTTCGCCAATGCCTATGCTTACTCACGGTGGACCAGGCAGAGCAGGTGGAGGGGAAGAAATGGGCGGCAAACGTGGAGTGTTTCATTACCTTCAACGTACCGCTATACAAGGTTCTCCAACTACTATTACAAACATTTCCAATCAATATCAATACGGAGCAAAGTATATTCAAAAAGAAATTCATCCATTCAAAAGATACTTTGAAGAATTAGAAATTGGTGAAACTTTAATTACAGATACTCATTTAGTAACTCTCGAAAACATAGAGGCATTCGCAGAATTAAGCGGTGATAAATTTTATGCTCACATGGATGCAAATTCGTTGGAAGGAACTATTTTCACAGGGCGAGTTGCACACGGATATTATATTTTATCACGTGCCGCAGGTTTATTTGTCGATGCTCCAAAAGGTCCTGTGTTGTTAAATTACGGAATTGATGAATGTAGATTTACAAAACCTGTTTATCCTGGGGCAACAATTGGAGTTCGTTTTACTTGCAAAGAAAAAGTGGAGCAGGAAAAGAAAACCGAAGAAGACATTGCAAAAGGAATAGTAAAATGGTTGGTGGATGTGTTTGATGAAACAGGAGAAACAGTTGCAATTGCAACTATACTTACAATGGTGAAAAAGAAAAATCAAGATTAGTATGTTGGATAAAAAATCACTTCCTAAAAGGGATTATTATGCTGTTATATTTATTTCTGAACGTTCAGGGGAATTAGAAGGATATAGAGAAATGGATGAGCTAACTATTGAATTAGCACAAAAACAAAAAGGATTTATTGGCTTCGAAAATATAAAATCGGAAAACAAAGGAATATTTATTTCTTATTGGGAATCTTTGGACGCAATTAATAACTGGAAAAATAATGAAGTGCATTTAGCAGCGAAAAAGATGGGAAAAGAAAAGTGGTACGATTCGGTTATCAGTCAAATATGCAAAGTGGAACATACTAATATTTTAGATAAATAATTGCTATGGAAAACAACAGACGAATTTACAATCCCGTACAAAAGGATTATGTAACATTTTTAAAAACATCAGCTGATACTAATGGTGAATACACATTGGTTGAAGTGGAATTAGCTGATGGGGGAGGTGTGGGACTTCATTACCATAAAACATATTCTGAAAAATTTATTTGTTCAGAAGGGGAGCTGCAAGTTAAATTAGATAAAAGCATTATTACCCTTCAACCAAAAGAATCATCAATTGCAGAGCCAAATGTCAACCATTTCTTTAGAAATCGTTCAGGGAAAACTTGCAAGTTTATTGTTGAACTCCGACCAGCAAGCAGGGGTTTTGAACAATCATTACAAATTGGTTATGGTTTAGCGCGTGATGGGAAGGTTAAAAAAATGGTTTCCCGCAAGATAAATTAGCTTTAGCTTGGCTTTTCGATATAAGCGAAAGTAATCTGCCGGGATGGATGAGCATTTTTGAATTTGTTCTTCGCAAACAAGCTAAAAAGGCAAGGGCAAAGGGTATAGATAAAGAATTGACACATAAATATGTGAAGTTTTAACTGTTTTTTAGATTTTAAGGCTCATTTTTAACCTTCAAGATAAAAATATTTCCTAAATATTTCATTTCTAACAATTTTTTTGTATATCTTTGTGCTCTTATATAAATACATAACCAATGTTTGAAATATTAAAGAGTTTTGAAACCAAGTATGGTCACCTAAGGAAAAAAGGATTGACTATCGAAGGGTTGTCATTAATTGACGTTAAAAAAAAGAAACACGTTATCAAAATCAGCCGACCGTTAGTGTTTGACAATCGTCAACTTCCGAAGCGTTTCGAAGGTTTGGATATTAAAACTAATATCAAATTAACCGATGAAATGCCAAAAGAATTTAGAGTTGACCGTAGTCAGCCAGATTGGCATAAAAGGGAATATATATGGGCTCCTGAACGATTTGTGAAATATGTAAACCGTTGTGAAAAGGAAATTAAAATTCAATTAAATAATCCTTTGATGACAAAACCAGAGATATTGGATGCATTGTGTTTCGGTAATTACGAAGAGCATAAACAAAAAAGTCTAGCATTAATTAAAGAAGGCAAATTGCCTGCATACAGTGAGAATTAATTTATTTCAAAGTTTAATAAACAGAAAGCACCTTGAAAATCAAGGTGCTTTTTTATTTTAATTATCTTCGCAACAAATATAAAAAACAAGATTTATGGAAGGTTATATTAAAACTACTACTTCAAACGGAATTGCAACTATTACTTTTTTTCATCCACAAAGTAATTCTTTGCCAGGAACATTATTACGTCAATTAGCAGAAGAAATTACAAAGGCAGGAAATGATGCTAATGCAAATGTTATTGTATTGCAAAGCGAAGGAGAAAAGGCATTTTGTGCTGGAGCATCATTTGACGAATTAATTTCTATTAAAGATTTTGAAACTGGAAAAAAATTCTTTTCCGGATTTGCAATGGTTATAAATGCAATGCGAACAGCTCCAAAGTTTGTTATAGCTCGTGTTCAGGGGAAAGCTGTTGGTGGTGGTGTTGGTATTGTATCTGCTGCTGATTATACATTAGCTGTTGATTCGGCTTCAGTAAAATTAAGTGAGTTGGCAGTTGGTATTGGTCCGTTTGTAGTTGGTCCAGTAGTTGAACGCAAAATAGGAACATCAGCATTCACTTCTTTATCCATCAATGCTACTGAATGGCAAACCGCCGTATGGGCAAAGGAAAAAGGACTATATGTAGAGATATTTAAAACAACAGAAGAAATGGATATGGCTATTGCGGCATTGGCAGATAAACTTTCGAAATCAAATCCGGAGGCGATGCAAATGCTTAAGAAAGTATTCTGGAGCGGAACAGAAAGCTGGGATACTCTTTTAATTGAACGTGCCGAAATGAGCGGTAAATTGGTGCTTTCGGAGTTTACTGTTAATGCAATAAACAAATTTAAAGCAAAAGCTTAGCTTCTTATTTAGAAACCCCCATTTTCACTTTCTTATTCTTTATCTTTTCATTCTTAACCAAACTAAGAACCGAATCAATTCTTTTTCTGCTCACAGCTGCATACGAAGTAAAGTCAAGCACTTCAATTAAACCCAATTCATCCTTATTTAGTTTTCCTTTTTGCAACAGCATACCTACAATATCCATTTTATTTATCTTATCTTTTTTTCCTGCTGCTATGTAAAGTGTACACCAAGGAGTATTTTCAGGGATTGTATTTTTTTCAGGAAGCGTTTCATCCATCGGCTTTTCTTTAATAAATGTCGGGATGTATTCTCCTTCTGATAAAAGCAAGTACGAAGTTCCTTTGGCATTCATCCTTGCTGTACGCCCGTTTCGGTGTACAAATACATCTTCAGTATGAGGCAATTGATAATGAATTACGTTTTCTATTTCCGGAATATCCAATCCTCGCGAAGCCAAATCAGTGGTGATTAAAATATTATTTGTCCCATTTCTTAGTTTGATTAATGCACGTTCCCTGTCTTCCTGTTCCATTTTTCCGTGAAAGATACCGTGTGATAATCCTTTGTCTTTTAATAATTCGCTTATGCGTTCCACAGCATCGCGGTGATTACAAAACACAAGCGTTGCTTTTTTATTACCCAATTTACATATCAAGCCAAACAAGGCATCCAGCTTATCTTTGCCCGTTGCTTTTACAATTTTCAATTTTAATCCTTCCGGTTGTGTGGGCGAGTTGTTCAGGTAATTTAATTTAACAGGGTTTGCAACACCTGTAAATTCAGGTATCTCCACAAGGTTAGTAGCTGAAGTAAGTATTCGTTTGTTCAGTTTTTTTAATTGATAAATAATAAACGACATATCATCTTTGAACCCAAATTCGAGGGCTTTATCAAACTCATCCAACACCAAAGTGGTTACCGTGTTTGCATCAAAACTATTATTACGGATGTGAAATGCCAACCTACCGGGTGTGCCGATGAGTAATGCGGGTGGATGTTCCAAGTTGTTTTTTTCGGTGCGGGTGGAGTGCCCACCGTAGCAACAATTAACTTTAAAACCAGTGCTCATTGCTTTGAAAACTTGTTCTATCTGCAAACCCAATTCGCGGGAGGGCACTATTATTAGTGCTTGCACACCTGCTTTATCTTTTTGGAAAGAGGATAAGAGAGGCAGTAAAAATGCGACTGTTTTGCCCGAACCTGTTGGCGAAAGTAATACTATGTCGGTTGCTTTTTTGCCTGCTTCTATGGTTGCTAATTGCATTGGGTTGAGGGTTGCAATTTTCAGGTTTTCTAATTCTTTTTTGAACATTAGTTTTTTATTATGGCGACAAAGGTATTGTTTATTTGGTTGGAGATTTTAGGAGTTGGAATTGGAAGGGGGATTATTATGATTGATTTGGTTTGAGAAGATAGAAACTGAATGGAGGAAAGGAAGAGAGGTTAAAGAAGATAATTGGCGAGTGCGCATATGCGGAGAATAATTAAAAATCAATAGATTGCTTTTAATTTTAACATACAGGAAAGTGTTTTTGAAAAGTTGACGATTTATGCGCGAAACCGACCTTTTGCCCGCGAGAGGGTACGATTTATGTGCGGGAGGATACGATTTGTGCGCGGGAGCAAACGATTTATGCGCGAGACGATACGATTTGTACGCAGGAGCAAACGATTTATGCGCGGGACGATAGCTTTTGTGCGAGAGAGGGTAGCTTTTGTGCGCGACGGGGTATGATTTATGCGCGGGGGCTGACCTTTTGTGTGCGGGGGCTGACCTTTTGTG
>CAILDT010000992.1 GCA_903833025.1 uncultured Bacteroidota bacterium
ATATCATCCCGTCCACACCTTCGTTTTTCAGTAGCCGAAGCGATACCTCCGAACAATAATTAGTTAACACAATAATTTTAAGGTCGGGATGTTTAATTTTTATTGCACTTATACAATGCAACTGGCTGCTCAATACCTGTTCTATATCAATAATCAACACATTGGTAGTTCCTTTGCGCAACTTCACACACGCATCTTTGGTACTACCTACACCAAACGAAACTTTATATCCCGTCGCGTTTTCAAACATCTTAACCAACCCTTCTCTAAACATAGTTTCCAAATCCACGAGCCCTACTTTTATTGTTGCCATCGTTTTTTAGTTTAAGTGTTTTTGATTTATAGTTCGGTTAAATTACTCTTTATATATAAGGAAGTGTATTTGGGAGATTTACTTGTGTAGGAAATAAATGTACTTTTGTTTGATGAATAAAAACAAAGTTGATAGAAAAAACGAAAGTTTTGGATTGAAAATGAGGAGGGAATATAGATGGAACTGCGTGGATTTATAAGTTAGCGGCAAGCATAAGACAGAGCGTAACCGGCATGAACCGAACAGAACGCAATATGAAAACATTAATTTCATTTCTGACAATTATTATAACAATTGCTTTTGCGAGTTGTAAAAACCATTATGAAAAAGAATTTTACGGAACTTACTCACTTAATGACAGTGGTAATATAGGCGATGCACGAATCACATTTTATCCAGAAAACACTTACTCTTTTTCCACTTGGAGTTGTTTAAGCAGTAACCGTGACAGCGGAACATTTGTTTTGAGCAAAGACATCATATATTTTACATCATTCAACAAAAAAAGGGACGAATACGAAACTAAAAATAATATACATATTAATAGAACCTTGACAAGCACAGAATTCATCTATCAAAAAAACAAAATAGGTTATATCAACAAGAAGGTATACCTTGACCACCACACAGTCAGCGACACGACCTTTTGGACAAAGGACACAACTAAAAACTAATTTAAAAAACAACTATTCTACTGAAACAAGAATACTAACATTGGTACCTTTGCAGGTGTTTTCACCTGCAAATGGATAAAGGTAAATATTCGTACATTTGTAAAGTAGTTTTTTCTGTTTGCAGGTGAAAACACCTATAAAAGGCATCGTTACAATAATTTTAAAGATATTATAATGGAACACCTGCAAGGGCGGAAATGAATAGAACTTATGAAAAGGAAGAACTTTATTTTAATCTTAATCTGTTTGACAACTTCCTTTTTATTCTCACAAAACTCCTCTTCACAAAAACAAACAAGGGATACGACAAAAACGTCATTAGATAAATACTGGCACTTCCTTTCACATCCTAACGAAAAGTCTCAAAATTATTTATTGACAGGTAACCTTCAACTTATGGTTTCTCCTTATGGAAATATCTTGGGAGCAAACGGAATTGTAGGCAATGGAGGATTTAATTTAGCACGTTTCTTTTCACGAAAGTTTATACTTGGATTTTGTTTTGACGTTAAAATAAAAGGATGGATACCGCCAACCAAACCATCAAAAGAATTTATTAATGACTTCAATACCGGCTTTATTAGTCAGAATAATTCACAAGATTCAGCAAATGCTTTCGTAGTTCAGAACGCCATAAACACAGGTGCTTTTGAAGGAAGCACATATGGAAACATTGGTGTAATGTTCTCGCTATTTCCACAGAAATATGGAGGGATATTAATTCAGATTAAAAAAGGAAGCAGAGCATATGCAATTAATAGCTATGTGTATAAAAACAAATATATAGATGGTGGCGGACACGATATTTATTATTTAACAGGGGCGACAGCTTGGACTTACGAATTATCTCTAAAACCTTTGGCTTTCTTCCGTAATACATATTCAGATTCAAAAAAAAACGAAAAAGTTTTAAAGTTTTTGTCGAATAAACTCATAGTTACTTTTTTTTATGAACAGTTAAATTTTCAGAATACTGAATTTAATGGTACTCCAATCAGACAAATGGTTTCAAATGGTTTTATGAATAAGTATTCTACGGACACCAGATATGGCTTTAAAATCGGAATTGGTTTATATTAAAGACAGAAACAAAGCAAGTGGCTAAACCACCCCCTTCTTCTTCCTATTCACCAAAAACACACCAAACAAAATAAAAGCAATCCAAACAAAATGCAGCAACACTATCGAATCGCCATCCACCACACCCCAACCCATTGCCACTATAGGTATTAAATAAGTAACCGACGATGCAAACAAAGCATTCGTATTCCGTATCAACACATTAAATATCATCACCGAAAGCGCAGTGCCAAATATGGCAAGCAAACTTATATATCCCAAACTATGCAGCGCAGCAGGGTTTGCAGTAAGTCGGGTAGTAAAATCAGTAAATCCAAAAACATAAACTCCCGCCATTGGTCCTATAAACATCATTGCCCACACCGTTGCTGTTACCGAATTTATTTCGCCCAATTTACTTTTGATAATGTTTACCGTTAGCCCATAAAAAAAAGTGGCAAGCAAAATATACGAACCATAACTTAGGTTACTGCCAAAGTCCACATTTTTGCCAACCGTCATCAATCCCACAGCTCCCACAAACCCAATAATCAACCCAACAACATTTATCAGTCTGGTTCTCGCCTTAAAAATAATAACGCCCAGCAATAACGTAAACAACGGAGTAAGCGAATTTAAAATACCTGCCAACGAACTGCTGATGCCTGTTTCAGCTTTGGTAAATAAAAAAGCAGGGATAAAATTGCCAAACAATCCCATTGCAAAAAAGCTCTTCCAGTGTTTCCACAATTCTTTTTTTACGTGCCGAAATAATAAAGGAGAAAGAAAAAGAAAAGAAATTAATATTCGCAAGCCCGCCACTTCATCGCTCGTGTAAACATCCAAGCCCCGTTTCATCAGTATAAACGAACTGCCCCAAATAAGAGCAAGTACTATTAATATTATCCAGTTGATGAATTTTGTACTCACGGAAAGTGTATGCTACATCGTCCCTACTTTAATTTTCTGTCCGGGCATAAGACTATAATTTTTCCCGAAACCATTCAAGCGCATAATTTCATCCACCGTAGTTTTTTCGGCAAGTGCAATCTTATATAACGAGTCGCCTTTTTGAATAGTATAAAATTTAAAGTTACCTGTAGCAGTCTTAACAGCTGGTTTTTCTGCCACAGCAGGCGTTTTGTTTTCCACAGCAGGCGCAAGTTTTGTCGCTACCGTTTTTTTCTGATAAACATATATCGTGAGCTTGGTGCCCACTTTTACGGTATTCGTTTTTATATTATTCCAAGTTTTAATATTTTCCACCGTACAATTATATTTCCTCGCAACATTGCTTAAATGCTCACCACTTTTCACAATGTAAGTAGTAGCAACTTCCTGCATTTGTGTTGCCAGCACAACATCGCTCTTCAACGAATCATTTTTATTTGGGTTATAAATCGATGTTTCGTTATTTATAAACGCTCCCATTTTATTTGCCGGAAGTGTTAATATGCTTCGTGCATCAGCCGTTACAGGTATAGTTTGTTTTCGATAACAAGGATTAAGATATTGCAACTCATCCATCGGAATATCTAAAACAGAGCATATTTTTGAAAACTGAAGTTCCTTTTTCACCGTTACCGTATCCACCTGCAAAAATGTTTTCTTCGGAATAGCGGTGTACAAATTATGCTCTGCCGTATAGTTCATCACATAGTTTACAGCAATAAAAGCAGGCACATAACCTTGTGTTTCTCTTGGCAAAAACGGACGAATTTCCCAGTACGTTTTTTTACCGCCGCTTCTTCTTATCGCCCTATCCACAGTGCCAGGTCCTGCATTATAGGCAGCAAGTACCATTTGCCAATCGCCAAATAAAGAATATAAGTATTTAAAATACTCACACGCCGCAGTTGTTGATTTATAAGGGTCGCAGCGTTCATCCACATAAGACGTTACTTTTAATCCATACCCTTTCCCTGTCGGATACATAAATTGCCAAAGCCCCATTGCACCCGCTCTCGAACGTGCCAATGGGTTTAATGCCGATTCACAAATAGCAAGGTATTTAAGTTCGAGAGGCAAATTATATTTATCCAACTGCTCTTCAAACATCGGGAAATAGTACTGCGACAAAGCCATCATTCGGGGCACCAGCTCCCGTTTGCGCACCGTGTATAACTCAATATAACCTCTTACTATGCTATTGTACTGCAAATCAAAAGGCGATTCAGCATCTATTTTCGCCAACCGCGATTCATAAACTATATCCTCATAACGAGGCACAGAATCAGGTGCAAAATGATACTTTGTATTTCGGGGATAGTTAATTCGCGCTACTCCTTTTTCAAATAAATTCAAACTATTTAAACTATCCAACACACTCGCAATTGGGTCGTCCATTAGTGTATCTGGTGCATATGCCGATTGTGCATATCCGCAAAATACGCTGCCTACACCAACAATGGCGAAGAACAGGGTGATAAGTACAGATATGTTTTTTTTCTTTTGCATAAAAATAGTGCGGGTAAAAGTAATAAAATAAAAGTACGAACAAATTGGTATTGCAAACAAACTATTAAGAGGGTTATCAAAAATTATTTCCGTTTGATGAGAAGATGCCCTTAACATAATTTTGTAATTTCGCGTTTCATCTTTATTCATACAATGAAAATCCTTTTTATAGATTCCAATCATCCGCTGCTTCACCAAATGCTTGAGAAAGCAGGGCATACTTGTGATTTGAATTACAACTGGACAGAAAATGAAATAATAAACAACATTCATCTATATGATGGAATTGTGATTAGAAGCAGAATAAAAATTACAAAGGAAATAATTGACAGAGCTGTAAACCTTAAATTTATTGCCCGTGCAGGAGCAGGTATGGAAAACATAGATGTAGCTTACGCAGAAAAGAAAGGAATAAAATGTTTGCACGCACCCGAAGGAAATAAAGATGCAGTAGGCGAACATACAATTGCAATGCTACTTTCATTGTTCAATAATTTAAACAGAGCAGATAAAGAAGTACGCCAAGGCAAATGGATTCGTGAAGAAAACAGAGGTGTGGAACTAATGGGGAAAATTGTTGGCATCATCGGTTATGGTAATATGGGCAGTGCTTTTGCCGAGCGGTTAAAAGGTTTCGGAGTAAAGATTTTAGTTTATGATAAATATAAGAAAGGATTTGGAAATGATTTTATTATTGAAACAACTCTAGAACACATCTTTGAAGAGGCAGATGTATTTAGTTTGCATACACCATTAACAGAGGAGACTAATTATTTAATAAATGATTCATTCATTAATAGTTTCAAAAAGAATATTTACATTATTAACACTGCTCGTGGCAAATGCCTAAATACAGCTGATTTGGTAAGTAACATTAAATCAGGGAAAGTATTAGGTGCTTGTTTAGATGTATTAGAATATGAAATGACTTCTTTTGAAAACCTTGACAAAGCTAATCTCCCTGAAGCTTTTCAATATTTAATTCAAAGTGATAAAGTAATTCTTTCTCCACATATTGCTGGCTGGACAAAAGAGAGTAATGAAAAGATTGCAAGAGTTCTTGCAGAAAAGATTATTAATTTGAAATAGCATTACCCTTTCTTCACCACCAACTGAGCTGTATATCTGCTTCTCACTTCCAATAATATTATCTTATCTACAGTAAGTTTATCAATTGTTTCCTGATTGTAATAACGAATCGTAATCAATTCCAAATTGTCATTATACAAAACACGATAGTCCTTTTGAAGTGTTTTAATCAGGTCAGGGAGTTTACGTTCATCATTATCAACGCTCAATGAAAAACTGATTGCAGAATTTTGCATCACATTAATTTTTACTTGTCTTTCTGCAAACAAATTAAATATATCACTAAAGTTTTCTTCTACTATAAATGAAAAGTCTTTAGGTGAAATAGAAATCAGCACTTGATTTGTTTTAAAAATATAACAAGGAATAGGCAACGGAGATTGGTCTTCACTAATTACAGTTCCCTTATCTTCAGGGTGAATAAACGATTTCACATAAAGAGGAATCTTTTTATTCTGTAAAGGTTTTATTGTCTTCGGATGAATAACAGAAACACCATAATAAGCTAATTCTATTGCATCCTGATAAGAAATTTGTTCCAGCTTTTGTGTTTCGCTAAAATACTTCGGGTATGCATTTAATACGCCTGGTACATCTTTCCAAATAGTTATACTTTCTGCATTAGTTGTAAATGATAGTA
>CAILDT010000993.1 GCA_903833025.1 uncultured Bacteroidota bacterium
AATATTTCCGAATTCTTTTTGAATGCACTGCTGTCATCATCTTCTGTTTCCTTTTGTGCACAAGGGTCATCTTTATATTTATATATTTTCCATTCCTTATTGTGATATTCAAGGGCGGTAAGGTTTTCAATCCAATCGCCCGAATTAAGATACATCACTTCTCCTTTAGCAGTTTTAATATTTCTTATTTCAGGTTGATGAATATGTCCGCATACCACATAATCAAACCCATCTCTGATAGCAATATCAGCACACGTTGCTTCAAAGTTGTTTACAAATTTTACGGCACTCTTCACACTATTCTTTATCTTCTTCGAAAAAGAAATCTTTTCTCTTCCCATCCTTTCCAAAAAGAAATTAACGGTACTATTTATAAGTATTAATGTATCATAACCTGTTGCCCCAAGTTTAGTGAGCCATTTGGCGTGTTGCATTGTTACATCAAATACATCGCCGTGGAAAATCCACGCTTGTTTACCATCCAGTTCAAGCACTATTTTGTTTACTATTTTTAATCCTCCCATTTTAAAGCCAACAAATTTGCGGAGCATCTCATCGTGGTTTCCGGTTACATAATGTACTTTCACCCCTTTCGACATCATATGCGAAAGTTGTTTTACAACCTGCATATGCGACTTGGGCCAATACCGCTTACTGAATTGCCAGATGTCAATTATATCTCCGTTTAAAATTATATGCTTTGGTTTTATTGTTTTCAGATAACGCGCCAGTTCTTTGGCGTGGCAACCATAAGTGCCGAGGTGAACATCCGATATAACTACTAAATCTACTTTACGTTTTTTAACTTTTTTATTTGTTGATTTAGTCATTCAAATAAATTAAGTAGTGTAATGTCTCTTTGGTTTATAAAATCGGAAGGCGGAAGAGAGTGATAAAAACCGCAGGAGAAAGAGGTTAGAGAAAAATGATTTGAACTGTTTTACCATTATAGTATGTTTTATCACGCCACAAAAGTAGATAGCTTGTTTTATGGATTTGTTATAGAATTATTAAGGAATTAATAATAGTGTTGAAGTATTCGATAAAAAAAATTAAATAAAGAGAAAAAATTCCAGCTTATTATTTAATTATAGTTACACTCCCAATATAATGGTGAGTAGAATTAAATACATCTACAAGTTCTACCTTCCAAACATATACATCCTGCTGTGCAACTTCACTACCATTATTTACCTTTCCATCCCAACCTTTGTTGGCTTCCGAAGTTTCAAAACACATATTTCCCCATCTATCGAATATCATTAATTTATATTTATCCAAATTCCAACCTATACCTTTCGGCAGAAAAACATTGTTTGTTAAATCATTATTCGGAGTAAAAGCATTAGGCGCATAAAAAGTGAATATGCCTGTAATATCAATAGAATACATTGCGCTATCAATACATCCCTGACTATTGGCAGCTATTAATAAAACAGAATATTGCCCAATACTATTATATTGATGAATAGGATTGATTTCTGTGGAAGATATTAAATCTCCAAAATTCCAATTGTAAATACTCGCACCAATTGATTGATTCGTAAAATAAATTTCGGAGTTAAGTATATCGGTAACCGTGGCACTGCTTGTAAAAGCGGCTTCCGGCAAAGGATATACATTAATATAATTGTTTTGCATTACACTATTACTACACCCGTTTGTGGCAGTTACCGCTAAACCAACTGCATACGAACCTGCATTAACATAACAATGAACAGGGTTTGAAGTTATATCCACCCCACTATCTCCAAAACTCCATACCCACGAATTTATTGAACCTCCTCCCAACATAGATGACACATCAGTAAAATTAACACAAAGCGGTGCGCAACCCGACAAAGCACTTACATTAATTGCTGCTGTTGGTGACGGCAATACTGTAATAATAACGGTTGCAGTAGCAGTTGGTGAACAGCCATCATATGCTGTAACAGTATAAGTAGTAGTTATCACAGGGCTTACATTACCCGAAACCCCAACCGTTGGCGACCAACCGTAAGTATAAGGTCCGCCATTTCCAAGGGTAGCCAGCGCAGTTAGCACAACAGAATCGCCAATACAAATAGAACTGTTTGTACCCGCCACCAATGATAACGAAGCGTTTATAGTTACGGTAGATATAGTTGTAGAACTGCAACCTGCCATAGTTCCTGTTACGGTATAAGATGTAGTAACCAATGGTGTAGCAGTTGCTGTTGTTATCCCTGTTGAGATTGCTCCTGCGCTCCAAGTATAGGTTGTTGCTCCTGCGGCTGTTAATAGTGCAGTTCCTCCTGAGCATATTGTTGGCGAATTTACCGTTACTGTAGGAGAAGAGTTAACAGTTACTGTTGACACAGCAGTAGAACTGCAACCAGTTGTTGTTCCTGTTACGGTATAAGTTGTAGTAACCAATGGTGAAGCAGTTGCTGTTGTTATTCCTGTTGATGTTGCACCTGCACTCCAAGTATATGAAGTTGCTCCTGCGGTGGTTAATGTAGCAGTAGCACCTGCACAAATAGTAGCAGAATTAACAGTAGTTACAGGAAATGGATTAACAGTAACAGTTGCTATACCTGTGCCCGAACACCCGCCATTATTTCCGGTAACCGTATATGTTGTAGTAGTTAATGGACTTGCGTCAGCAGTGGCTGCTCCTGTACTTGTTGCTCCGGCACTCCACGCATAAGTTGTTGCACCAGTCGCTGTTAGATTTGCAGTTTGCCCAGTGCATATTGTCGGTGAGTTTACTATTATATTTAATGTTGCAGAAACAGTAACAGTCGCAATGGCTGTTGCTGAACACCCAGCTGTTGTACCTGTAACCGAATAAGTAGTAGTAACTAAAGGAGTTACATCAGCAGTTGTTATACCCGTAACCGTTGCTCCTGCACTCCAAGTATAAGTAGTTGCTCCAGTTGCGGTTAAATTTGCAGTTTGGCCTGTACATATTGTTGGTGAATTTACAGTTACTATTGGTAATGGATTTACCGTTACTGTTGCTATAACTGTTCCCGAACACCCGCCTGTTGTACCTGTAACCGTATAAGTGGTAGTAACGGCAGGAGTTACATCGGCTGTTGTAACTCCTGTAACTGTTGCGCCTGCACTCCAGGTATAGGAAGTTGCACCTGTGGCTGTCAATGTAGCAGAAGCACCATCACAAATGGTGGGAGAGTTTACGTTAACTATAGTAGCCCCGGAACTTGTAATGGTAACACTTGCAGTATCCGAACAACCGATGGATGAAGTTGCAATCACGTTGTAAACTCCCGCACATAGCCCTGTAGCGGTGGCTGTATTTTGTCCAATAGAAACAAAGGCAGCATCATACCAAGCAAATGTATATCCGGGTATTGAGCCAGTGGCGGTGGCGGTGGCGGTACCTGTACAAGTGCAACCGGCATTGGTAAAAGTAGCAGTAACATTTATAGGAGTAATAGGTAAACAGCCATTATTGAATTGGGAAATATAAGCAGCATTTGCTGCGTTATTAGGTGCTCCAGGTGTTTGAGAAGTGGATGCAGATGCGGCAGTCCAATTTGCTTGAATAGTTGGGTCAACTCCGTTAAAATAATAAACTGTGTTAGTACCCACAGGGCCAAAATAAATTGATGTATTCAGATTATCTGCTGCACCATAACATACAGAGAAAACTTCACACCCTGCCAAATCAACTATTCGTGCACAATCCGAAGGATTAGCAAGAGCGGTATTTGCCCAAAGCCCACCAGCCACCCATCCAGCCGCTGGGTAAGAACAAGCAACTGCGCCAGGCGTGGTTGGGTTTTGGTCAAAAAGAGTTAGGTTATCAATAGGAGCAATAATGGTGCAGTTGCCATCAGTAAGAGATAAATCATCTGGTGGTATTGCAGGATTGCGGTCGAGCCCATTATAAATTAAAATTATAGTTCCTAATGGCACACACGACCAAAGAGCATCATTCGAAAACCTTACCGCACCAGCAGCAACACCAGCAGGACCGTGATACCCACTGTTATCATCAAAAATCCAACCTCTAATATCAATACAAGGAGGAGTGGGACTGTTGCAATTGTAAACCACGCTATTGCTTGCTACCACAAACTCCACATACTCCTGTGTGCTATTACCAGATCCACTTATTCCGTTAGATACTTCATTCATAATTAATGTTTGAGAATAAACATTAATATGGAAAAGACAACTACTTAGGATAACGACAATGACGTTTAATACAATCTTTGTTTTCACAGTGCAAAAGTAAAGAAGACTTTGTATTAAATCGTTAATAGTATTTCAATAAAATGTTAAATATTCAAGTTAGTTAATAAAAAAAGTCCTGCTTCGATTTCTATAAAACAATGCTTTATTCTTTCTCTAATAACAATTAATTAATTTAAAGTTGTCAGTTTTTTGACATACATAAAACCTATTACTACCTAATTTTGCAGACGTAAACAAAGAGCTCATACTTTATTAATGCAATTAAAAACAACATACATTTCCTTACTTTTTTTCTACCTGCTGTTTTCTGCAAAAACGAAAGCTCAAATAAGCATTGCATCTATTGGAGCGACTTATACCGAAAACTTTGATGGTATTGGCAGTTCGGCTACTGCAAGTTTACCAAGCGGATGGAGATTAAATTCGGCAACTACTTATTCCACAGGTGTAACCGCAACTACACTTGCAGCAGGGACATCAGGAGCAGGTGCTTTAACAAGTGTTTCCACAGGTGGTTATTATAACTTTGCTGATGGGATTACTGCTTCTTCTACCGACAGAGCAGTTGGTTTTCTCAATTCGGGTTCGTTCACAAGCCCTCGCAGTTTGTTTGTTCAGATGGATAATAATACTGGAAGCACCATCACTTTTATGAACATTACTTTTGATATTGAAAAATATAGAAGTGGAAGCAGGGCATTTAATATTAATTTTTTTACAAGCACAGATGGTATCACCTGGACTTCAGCCCCCGCCGGCGACCAAGCGTATGCAGCAAATGCAAACAATAATGTTATTTCCAATCCGCCCGTAGCTATCAACAAATCTTTTGCGCTGTCGGGACTTTCGATAGCAACGGGTACAAGTTTTTATTTAAGATGGGCTTGTACAGGTGTTGGTGGAAGTACTAACGGGCAAGGGTTAGGGATAGATAATTTTTCGGTAAATTGTTGTGCAACTAACAGTTATTTTTATGAAACAGTAACCACAGGCAACTGGAGTAATCCTGCAACATGGGAAGTATCGGCAAATGGCAGTACGGGTTGGGTTGGTGCCTGTTCTCCACCTTCCAGTGCAGCAGCCGGGGTTACCATACTAAACGGGCATACCGTTACTATAGATGTTAATTCTTCATCACCCGATTTAACTATTAATGCCGGTGGAACGTTACAAGCAAACAGTACAAGTTTTGTTTCATTTACCGAAATGGGAAATATCACCAACAATGGTACATTGCAGTTGTTCAATTCTCCTTTCGGAGTGGATGTTTCATTTAACAAAAACGGAAACCAATCCATTACAGGTACAGGTGCTGTTACAAACTTTTACAGCATTGCCGTTAATCTTGGCTCCACTACAGCTAATGTACTAAACATCAGCCCAACTAATTTCAGTAGTTCCACTAATTTAATGGTGAATAGTTCGGGAGTAAATACGCTGCTGAATGGCACTATTGAATTTTCGGGAACTTATACATTTGCTAATCGGTTATTTAATACTGCAGGTCCTACATTGCCTGCCACCACAGCTCTCTGGCTCAACAATCCTAATGTTACCATTACACCTTATAACTACACTTATACGGTTTCAGGATTTATAAAAATTACTTCCGGAACTTTTAATGTGGGCACCACTTCGGGCAATTCAATAATTCTAAAAAACAACTCTTTGCTTATTGTGCAAGGAGGAACAGTTAATGTTTCCGGGCGAATACAAGCGGTTAATGCAGGTGGCACTTCGCAAACAGGTGTTACTTATAACCAAAGTGGAGGTATAGTTAATTTATTAACAGTGGGTTCTGGCTCTGCTACTTTGTCGGGATTTGAGATGGACTTAGCCTCCGATAATTTTAATATGTCGGGCGGATTAATGGTTTTTCAAAATGAGGCAAGTGCCGTTGAATTGTATAATTATGCCACCGGAACTGTTACCGGAGGAACTATTCAGTTTGGAGATGCCAGCTCTACTAATATCACTTCCACAGGTTTTTTTATCAATAGTTCGTGCACATTACCTTCTATTGTTATTGATAATTCTTCGGGTTTAAATCCAATAGTCAAACTTTATCACGACCTTAGTGTTTTCGGAAGCATAACAATAAACTCCGGAACTACTCTTAATAACAGCTACGACGACGGCATTCACTTTGTCGATATTTATGATATTTATAATATTACGCTGTCTGGAAATTGGAACAATAGTGGAACGTTTGCAAATTGGAATTCACATAAAGTAACTTTTAATGGAACATCAGCGCAGCAAATAACAGGAACTACAAGCACCACTTTTAACCGACTGACAATCGCTAACTCTTCAGGTGGAGTTACATTGCAAACTCCTGAATCGGTGGACAGTGTGCTTTCGTTGTTAAATGGATATGTTTATACTTCGGCGGCTGATTTGCTGACAATGAATATTTATTCATCAGTAGGTGCGGTAAGTAATTCCAGTTTTGTTTACGGACCAGTTGCAAAAACAGGAAGTACTGCCTTTGTATTTCCTGTTGGGAAAGATTTGGAATATCGTCCCATTGCTGATTCTGCGCTCTCTGCCTCCGAAACATTTACTGCGGAATACTTTCATACTTCTCCTACTCCCACTTATGATATTACTTTGTTAGACCCAACATTAGACCACGTGAGTAATTGCGAATACTGGATATTTAATCGTGCAGGTAGTGCAAATGCTTTTGTAAAACTTTCGTGGGATACTTACAGTTGCGGAGTTTCAGTGCTCTCCGATTTAAAAGTTGCACGTTGGGATGGAGCAATGTGGAGAGACCACGGAAATGGAGGAACCACCGGAACAATATCTACGGGCACTGTTATCACCTCCGCATTAGTTACTTCGTTTAGTCCTTTTACATTGGCATCTGTAACAAGCAGTAATCCGTTACCAATTGAGTTATTAAATTTTACAGCCAATTACAATGGTTATAACGCTGTAAACATTAATTGGAGCACTGCATCCGAAACTAACAACGATTATTTTACCGTTGAACGCAGTGCTGATGCAATTGATTTTACTGAAATAAATAAAACAAAAGGTGCTGGAAACTCTTCTCAAACTATTAGTTATATTACCATAGATAATAAACCATTACCCGGTATTTCTTATTACCGATTAAAACAAACTGACTTCAATGGTAACTATAAATATAGCGGAACAGTTTCTGTAAATATCGAAAACACAAATGATTTTGAAGTTGTAAATACTTATACCGCTTCTTCCGAAAGCGGTTTAGAAGTTACAATCAATTGCAGCAGTAATTGCCAATTAAATATTGAACTTTACAATATGCTCGGCGAAAAAATTTTTGAAACTACACATAACTTTGTTGGGAGCAATTCAAAAGTGATTATTCCTGTATATACATTAAACAAAGGCATTTATCTTTTAAAAGTTTATAATGCAGATAAAACCATTTCAAAGAAAATAATTTACTGATTTATAAAATTACAAAGCTTGTTTTTGGATTTATTAATAAATCGATTTGAATCTATTGTTCTTATAAAAGATAGTAACAAAAAATCCCGCTCCGAAATTCAGAGCGGGACTTTTTTAAAATCATCGGTCATCTAACGTCCGACATCCGACATACTTATTGTTTAATCACCCTCTGAGTATAAAGCACATTATTATCTGCATCTATCAATCTCACAAAATACATTCCTTTTGATAAAGAAGAAATATTTATTGTTGATTGATTATTAGTGATTGCTTCTGATTGCATTTTTTCGCCTAATACATTGTAAATTTCCATAGATAACTGCCCATTGTCAATTGTCCATTGCGCATTATCAATTAACAACGTAAATACATCTGTTGCCGGATTAGGATATACGTTAATACCTTGCTCCTCCCCTACTCCATTGCTCATTGATATAGCCGATTTGCAGTAGCTAACAGTTAATGATTTTACAGCACTGTTTCCACAACCGCTAACTGCATATACTTTTACAGCACCAGAAACCGTTACATTATTAACATTTGCAGGCATCATAGCAGTCATACTATCGGTACCTTGCCCCGACATAATAGACCAGCCAAGTGGCACCGCCCAAGTATAACTTGAAGCATTAGGCACTGTGTTACAAGTATAAGTTGCTGATGTCATTCCACAAACATTTGTTGGACCTGTAATTACTGACGGTGCAGCTTTTCCATAAACAAGCAATTGTGTTCCCGGAATACTTCCGCAAGCATTTACAGCCATTACTTTTACTGCACCAGCAGTGAAAGTGGTAGCAATGCTTACTGTTATTCCTGTAGTGCCTGCTCCTGATACCAATGTCATACCTGCTGGTACTGTCCAAGTATATGATGTAGCACCAAAAGTGGTAGGTATAGAATACGAAGCAGTGCTCATTCCGCAAATGTTAGTTGGACCAGTAATGCTTGCAGGTGTTTGTGGTTTTTTGGTTACCATATAACTTGCTGCTGTAGTAGTACCACAGCTATTAGTAGCAGTACACATAACGTTTCCGGCAAGGTTACTACCTGTTACTGATGTAGTGATAGATGCAGTTCCTTGTCCTGAATTTATAACCATATTACTTGTTGGCAAGTTAGATGGGGTTGTCCAGGTATAAGAAGTAGCTCCTGTGCTTGTTGCAGAATATACAGGGTGAGTGATACCACATATTACCGAAGGACCCGAAATAACAGGTACTGTAGGCAATGGGCAACCACCACCACAGGTAATGTTCATCCAGTAATTAAAATCTTGACCTCCATAACTCACAAATCCTGCTGCATTAGTAGGCATTGGGCTTCCGAACGGCAAACTTGTGTAATAAACAGTTTTAGAACTTGAGTTATCGCAATTACTTGATCCTGCTCCTATGTTATAAATTGCCATTACCCAGTAATTACCTGCTGTTATAGCCATTGGCGCAACCGACATAGTGTTAGTGCCTGGTGTTACTAATGTATCAATTGAAGAAGTAGCAAGTAATGCTCCTGGTGCTCCGCCATTGTCAGCATATAATGCCATTTGTGCCATAGAACCCCATCCTGCATTACCCATTAATGATAACCCTGTTAACGTACCCGGTGCAGTTACTGTTTGCATTGTTCCTAAAATATAATCTGCTCCAAAACTGCCTTGCGGAAATGGACTTGCGAAATTACCTGCATCGCATCCTTGCGATTTTACCTGTTGAGCACCAATCAATATTGTTAGTGCTATTATTGTAAGTATTTTTTTCATAGTTTTTTGTTTTTAAGGTTTAGTTTATTTAGTTGTTGATACTGGTGTTACATTAATTGCACGCAATTCGGCATCTGTAACTACAGGTGGTGCTTGTCCGCTTTTAGTTTTTTTGTTTATCAATGCCATCACTTTATCAAAGTCGGCTTGATTGGCATACGTTTTACCGCATACTGTAAATGGTTTTGCCACTTCGGTTGCTGCCGTAGCTTTCTGTGGCTTGTTCGATTGATTCTGCTGTGCAGAAACGGTTAGCTATGCACTTGATAACAAGAATGCAATTGCTCCGATTTTGAGTTTGTTTGTTTTCATTGTGTTTTTTGTTTTTTGTTTTTAGTTATTTTTAATTTATTTTTAAGAAAGTGTAAAAAAAAAGGAATTAGTTTTGAATTAGCAAATAAATTATTTTTTATCTATCGCTTTAAAGGATTACATTTGGGCTAAAGCCCTTTACCGTTTGGTTTCAACAACCCCAGCATTAAGGATGGGCTTACAGGCAATTACTCCTAAAAGGGCTATTTAGCCAAAAGAATTAAAAAACAGGCAAACCGTAAAGGGGTAGATACTGATTATTTTATTGT
>CAILDT010000994.1 GCA_903833025.1 uncultured Bacteroidota bacterium
GAACAGGTTACCCTGTATTGATGATGAACCCAATTGGTTTATTACCCTATATTCCAAAACGATTGCCAACTCCTGAGCAGGAAAGAACTACTAACCCTAATGCACCAACACCTTCATTAGGTACTCCTGTTTGGTACGCACAGTAAAGTAATAGATTTTTATATTTAACAAAACGCCCCGCCCTATGTATTAGGTGCGGGGCGTTTTGTTTTATTTCACTTTGTATGGATTCCTAACTCATTTTGCCTTCTTCAACATATCAAAATTCATATAGCCCTCAAAATCACCATTGCTTTCGGAATAATAAAATTTAAGTACGGGTTCTTTATAGGCAAATATACTGTCGAGGGGCTGGCGTTCTAAATCAATTTCTATTCCTCCTTCTTTTTTTTACTTTATTTAATATTCTAATCTATTTATTTTTCTTCCCTTTTTATTTCGGCAGGATGCCGAGTTAAAACGGACGTAGGGGGACCCTACGCCCAACGGGGGTCTAAGTGTTTTTCTTCATAATTAACTCTTGCATTTTTTCCATTACTCACGTCAACAAGAACCAAACTTTCTGATAGGTAAATTTTTAATAACTCAGTTGCCTGTATAATTGGCGAAATTTTGTCAGTCATTTATTTCATTATAAATAGTGTCAATTGTCAAATTGTACTGTCGTCCTTTAGCATTGGGCATAACGGTTTGCAGCTACAAGAAGTTGGCGATTTTTACCACAAATGTTCATACGAAGAACGAATGTTTGATTAACCACAAAACTGTCATACGAAGCACTGAACCGCCAATTTTTTGTAGGTGCTGTTAGGTGCTGCCCTTATGTCCATCTTGTACTTTGGCTTTCCGTATTCGATAATAATAAATTGGTAGTCCGATAGCAAAAGCCATTAAAACTCCAACCCAAGTCGCATGCCATTCGAAACGATATGAACAATAGGCAAATAAAATACTAACAACAGTTATTATGAATGCTAATCCTCTCGATTTAAAAGAAGAAATAAACATTGCAGGTATTAAGTAAACCAAAAATCCAAACGAAATTTGATAAAATGAATATTGCTTTTCGATACTCAAAATAATTAAGGCAGAAAAGGCAAAAGCTAAAAAAACACCGGATAAAACTCTGTTCATTTTCACAAAATTAAATTTGGATCAACGTTCTGTATAAGAACAAAATCAGGCGTATTCACAACTCTTTGAAAGTTGCGCTGTTCAATTAAGAATCTTTCAATTGTCTCCACATTTGGATGATTAGTAATAAAATCATAAGTAGGAAAGTGGACTTGATTTTCACGAGCCCAAGGGCGTGGTTCAGTTACCACATAAGTGCCGGCACCTCTTTGATAATATATGATAAAATGTTTTGCTGCCATACAGTTATTTTTTTAAACCCGTATTTCTAAAAAAAGGACTCCAAGCAAGTTTGATAGCCTCAATAATTCTAAATGAGAACAATGCTTTCCACATATCTCTTTGATCTGTAGAGTTTTTTTCAAGAACAGCATCTCTTTCAAATTCTTGCTTATACAATTCCCTTGTTGAAGTTAATTCTGCTGATGGATTAAGTGCTCTAATTGCATTAATATATTTGTCTTGAATAATAAAAATGGATTTTGCCGCTGTTTTTACTTCGTTTTTTCTCCTACTTGCTTTCAAGTTGTCACTCATCGCATCTTGTCGTTTGTATTTGTTATCTTGTAAAGCACCAACTATTCCTTTACCAATTGCAGAATATTGGTCTGCAATCGCATACTTTCTTGGCGTTTCTATTACTCTATTACAAAGTGCAAAACCTGTTTCATATAATTTTATATTTTTTGAATCTAATTGTGTTGCATAATCTTGAGCAGCTTCAAGAGTAACAAACTTAGATACTAATTCTCCATATGAATTGTCTAAATCTTTAAATTGAATAAAGTGGTTTTCCAGAGATGGATAAAATTTATTTACTACTTCATTGATTTCTTTGGCAACACGTTTACCCATTGCTTCTTGATTAGGAGCATGTTTTAATGCATTTTTCCAATAGGCAATGGCTTCATTAATTTTAATATCTCCAATTTTAGAAGTGTAAACAATGGCAATTCCTTTGCCTAACCAAGCATCAGAGTTAGTAATGTCTTTTTCTAAAACGCGATTAAAATATTGTAATGCCTCTTCCCAATTAGTAGCTTCAATAGCAGTTTCTGCCATAGCCATTAAATTACCACTTTCGCCACTTAAGGCAGTTTTGTAATAGTTAGTTGCACTTTCTAATTCGATTAAACTACCACAGTAGTTACAGTTTTGCTCTTCGCTAATGCTTTGTTGAGCTCCGCAGGATGTACATTTTACTTGCATATTATTTAGAATTTAATAATTTTTTATGTTGTGCTTTGGTTTTTTTACTCCACTTCAAAAGTAATTTTACTAATCTGTGACCGGCAATACATGTAGATTTTGCCTCTGAAAGCATACTTTCTAAATCTTTATGTGATTCTGTATTACTTGATTTACAAACAGCGTGAATAACTTGATTCCTTTTTTTTATCCATGCTTTAAGTTCTGAATGTAAATTTTCAATAGTAATTATTCCACCTACTTTTTGTTTAATTTCTATCTTCCCTTTAAGCAATTTTTTACTATATTTTAAGAGGTCACTAAAAGATATAAATTTATTTTTTTCCATAGCTTGTTTATGCTTTTCATTTTTAGTTCCTCCAAGAAATGCTGATAATCTATCAGACATTATACTTTCGCAAGCAGCTATTAATCCAATCAAATGGAAAATATCATCCGAATCTGCACAGGATTTCATTTTTGATAAAACCAATTGATAGGATGTTCCTTTATTGGTGTTTTTTGGCAAATTAACCTTTCCCTCCATAAATATACCAAATTAGAATAATAATAATAATAGTAAAAATAATAAAAGCTAAATTAGCTTTATTTTTTATTTTTTTTACTTCCCCAGCATCCATTAGTTTACTTTCAATTAAGACCTTATCAACAAGTTGTTCTGCTTTAGGATCTTTTAACCCAAACCTTTTTTTAATTTCTGAGATGGTCAGTATTCTTGCGCTCTCAAGAGTTTTGTTTTTAGATAATTCTTTAAAAGTTGTTATAATAAAATAAGTAGTTGGATCATTGCTATTATCAGAAGTTAATGAATTTTCGGTAGGTTTATAATTCGGGTCAATTTTTTTTGAGTATTTCATCTCTAATTCATAAACAATTAAAGCTGCTCTATTTATTTCTTGTTTACGTGCTACTGCTTTTTGCCTTGCCTGAACTGCATCTTGTGTTTTGTATTTATTCTGTTGAACAGCCCCTATAATACCTTGTGCCCAAGCAGCGCTCTCGTCAGCAAGTGCATATTGTTTTGGTATCTGAATTACTCGAGAACATAGTGCATAACCCGTTTCGCAATATTTAATATTTGTTGAATCTAATTTTGTGGCATAATCAATTGCCTTTTCAAGAATCACAAATTTGGCGACCAATTCGCCATAAGAATTATCCAAATCTTTAAACTGGATAAAATGGTTTTCTAAAGAAGGATAAAATGCATTTACAACACTATTTATTTCTTTAGCAACACGCTTACCCATGGCTTCTTGGTTTGGCGCATGTTTTAATGCATTTTTCCAATAGGCAATGGCTTCATTAATTTTAATATCTCCAATTTTAGA